>JBFIDC010000161.1:0-7669 GCA_041581495.1 Nocardioides sp.
CTGGCCGGCGCGGCCCCCAGGGTGCTCCCTGCGAGGTTGTCCTCGACCAGCAGGTCGAGTCGCCCGCCGGGCGCGCTCCAGCCGCCGGCGACGAGTTCCTCGACCGCCGGGAGGTCGAGGCGGGTGGTGACCTGGGTCGTCATGGTCTCGCTCATTGTCCCGCACTCACTTCTTGAAGGAGTCGGCCGTGGTGAGCCCGGCCCAGCCCTCCTGGTCGACGATGGTCTTGGCCAGGTCAAGCTTGCCGCGCTCGGCGGGGAACGCCTGGACCAGACCCATCGCGGTGTCGCGGACGCCGCGGCCGATGATGTTGTCCATCAGCGCGCCGGAGGTGCCGCACATCTTGAGCGCGAGGATCGCGACTTCGTGCGAGCGCTCACAGATGGCGCCCTTGGCCAGCTTCCAACTGGCGACGACTGCCGGCTTCGGCAGGATCGGCGGATCGCTGGCCTCGAGGTCGATCTGGCGACGCAGCCACAGGTGCGCCTCGGTCAGGGCCTCCTCGGCCTCTCCGATGAGGACCTGGTGCATCGGACTGGACGCGATCGGCTTGCCAGTGTCAGCGAAGGTCGCTGCCATCGTGCGCTCGAGCGCGTAGTCCCACACACCGCGGGCGACACCGGCATAGATCGCCGCGATCGCCACCTGGTTGCCGACCCACGAACCCCGGGACATCTGGGTCGCGCGGGTGAAGCCACCCGGCACGGTCAGGGCGAAGTCATCGGGCACGAATGCCGAATCCATGATCAAACCGTTGTTGTCCGAGGCCCGCATGCCCAGGCCGTTCCAGCGTGAGCGCGGGCGACTGTTGTCGCTGTCGCGAGCCACCAGGAACAGGCTGAGGCCATCCAGCCCTTCGACGTCGGCGCGCCGGGCCGTCACGAGGTAGTAGTCCGCCGTGCCGGACAGGCAGCCGAAGGACTTCTCGCCCTCGAGCAACCAGCCGCCGTCGGTCTTGGTCGCCACCGTGTTGATCAGCACGTTGGCGTTGCTGGCCTTGACGGCCTCACTGGCGAAGTTGGCCAGGCAGCGCTCCTCGGTGCCCATCAGGTGCAGCACCTTCTCGGCGAACGCGGTCACGACCGGCGCTTCCTCGTCGGTGAAGAGGCCTGCCTCCACGGCCGCGAGCGGAAGCAGTCCGCGCGAGGACGCCGAGCAGTGGAAGAAGAACGCGAGCGCGGTCGAGCCGCAGACGGTGCCGAGGGCATAGGTGGTGGCCGCCAGGTCCCGCAGCCCGCCGCCGAGGCCGCCGTACTCCTCAGGCACGACCAGGCCGAGCAGTCCGGCGTCGCCCAGGAGTTTGATGTGTCCGGGCGGGAACTCGCCCATGGCATCGGCCGAGGCGGCCGCTTCGGCGATCGCGGGAAGCACCGACTCGACGCGCATCGCGCGGGCTCGCTCGGCCTCGGTGAGGTCGGGCAGCAAACGCTCTGCGGTGAGGGGAAGTGCCTCATCGACGGCGGTGTGCAACGGCAGTGTCATCCGGCTGCTCCTAGCTGTTCGCGAAGAATCGCGGGTGGTGGTGCGGTAGGCGCAGAGGCCGGCTCGGCCTCTGCAGGGTTGAGCGGGGCGCGCAAACGGCGCGAAAGATCGGCAACCGCGACGACGTCGACGGGGCTGGTCACATCGACCTCGTGCAGCAGGCACACGAGGTCCTCGGTACTGACCGCACCGTCGGCGCCGGTTGCGGAGGTGTCGAAGTGTGAAACACCGCTCTTGAGGGCGGTGATGGCCTTGACCAATCCCAGTCGGTCGCGGTCGTGCAGTCCGAGGCGGATCGGCACCGGACGGGCGAGGGCCACAACCTCTTGCAGGAGGTGACGGATCGCCAACGGGGTCGCCGAGCCGGCACGATCCTGCAGGCAGATCTCGAGAACTCGTTCCTGCGCGAACGCCGAGACGGCTCCGGCCACGGCATCCGCGCGCGAGGCGCCGAAGGCGTCCAACAGGTGCACCGAGGAGCGGTCGGCGATGCCTTCGATGCCCGAGAGGACGCGATCGAGGTCGCCCGGGACGAGCGGGTCCACGAGCCACTCGGCGACGTCGACGCCGGCCTCGAGCGACGCCATCGCCTGCTCCCGGTCACCGACCACGATGGAGGTGCCGCCGGCCACGGTCAGCATCGGCTGGGCGACTCGGACGCGCACTCCGGCGCCCGCGATCTCGGCGGCAGCGACATGGTCGTCGACCAGACTGGTGTCGGCCAGGGTCGCGACGTCGGGCATGACATCGGCGAACTGTCCCCAGCCTCGGGAGTGGAACAGCAACGGCGCCGACTTGCGCGCGGTGTGACCGGCGAGCACCTCGCCGACAAAGATGGTGTGGTCGCCGCCCTCGTGCTCATGGACCACGCGGCAGTCGAGCCAACCCAGGGCCGAGTCGAGCAAGGGGACGCCGGTCACCGCCGTGGACCACGACTCCCCCGCGAAGCGGTCCTCGACATCGGGCACCATGCCGGCGAACCGACGAGCTACTTCGGCTTGATCCTTGGCCAGGACGCTGATGCCGAACAGGCCAGACTCGGAGATCAGACCGTGTGAGTAGAGCTTGCGGTCGAGGCAGATGGAGACCAGCGGAGGCGTCAGGCTCACGCTGGAGAACGAACTCGCCGTCATGCCGTGCCAACTCGGCGCGGTCTGCTCCGGGGAGCCATCGGTGGGTGCGGCCAACGTCGTGACCACCGTGACTCCGCTGGGCCACTGCGCCAACACATCTCTAAAAACCGTCGGGTCGACCATTCGCCGCACCTCCTCTCGAATAGAGAATATACGATATCTACTTGTTGTGGCTAGTGCTGAGCCGAGGTCGGGTGAGTGGTCGAGGTGGAGGACGGGCCCCTGTGTTGACAGGTAACACAGAGGCCCGTCGCTTGTGGGTCCGGGCGCGTGGCGCCTCAGACGTGTTCGCCCTTCGGTCGGGCGATCGGGACCAGCACGACACCGGCCGAGCCGAAGAGGATCAGGGCGCCGGCCAACAGGGCGAGCACCGGCAGGGAGTTGAGCCCACCGGTCTTGGGCAAGACGCCGCCGCCGCTGCTGGTGCCACCCGAGGTGCCGCCACTGCCGCCGGTGCCGCCGGTGCTGCCCACGGGAGGCTCCGAGCCGATGGTCATCTTGCCCATGGCCTGGGAAGCCGTGCAGTCGGCACCCACGCTCAATTCGGCGAAGTTGAACGTGAAGCCGGTGACCATGACCTCTGCCTCATCCGCATCGTGCTCGACCTCGCCGGCGAGGTTCGGGACCGGCACCGGTTGCTTGGCCGCAGCCGTGACGGATTCTCCGCCCTCCAGCGTGACCGCGGCCCCATCGAGTTCCAGGTCGAGGGTGACGTCCATATGGCCGTCGATCGGAAGCGGGGCGATCCCCGGCAGGTCGCTCATCGTGGCCGCGAGAGTGACCGGGTCACCGTCGTGGGCGCGGTAGCCCGAGACCGTCATCTTGGCCGAGTAGTCGAAGTCGGTCCCCAGAGGATCGAGGGTGCAGGCGAACTCGGAGGTGCCCTTGGCCGGAGAGCCGGGATTGGAGGTCGCCGTCGAGGTGGCCTCGGAGGGCGAGGTCGACGCGGTCGCCGACCCGGTCGCCGAGGCGGTGGCCGAGGTGGACTCGCTCGGTGACGCGGATGCGGTGAGGCTGGGTGTCACCGAGGGCCCGGCACCGGTGACCGATGCGGTGATGTTGGTCGGCAGCGGGGTGGTGCGTGGGTTGGTCGTCGCATTCCCAGCGCTCTGACCGTTGCAGTCGATCTGCACCAGGAACGGGGCCGGCACCTTGAACACGGCGCTGGTCAAGGTGACCGTGTTGTCGCCTTCGACCGCCACGAACTGCGCGGTGACACTGGTGGCCGGAATGGTCGCACCGCCGCCGACCGTCCCGTAGCTCTTGGTCGCGGTGATGGTCTCGCCGTTGACCGAGAACGAGAACGTGCCGGTCACGTTGGCCGCCGGACCGGCGTTCTTGGGGCCCTTGTTGAAGCCGTAGGTCGCGGTCACCGTCTCGCCGGGCGCCGGACTCGGGGGCGAGAGGGTCAAGGTGTGGTCGGCCGGACCGGCCGGGGACGCCGCCGTGTCGGTCCACGGCGCCAGACTCGTCGAGATGTTGCTCGACGGGTCGCCGGCGTACCAGACCCAGCAGCCACCGGTGGGTTCGACGGCCGAGGCCGGCGGCGCGACCGCGAGACCCGCGGCGACCACTGCCACCAGCGCGGCGCTCAACGCCATGACGGCCGCCAGGGCCGACCTGGCTGCGCGCGCCGGAGCCTGCAGCCCGGCGAACACGGGCTTGGGGCCGATCATCCGGCAGCACCGAGGCGGCGGCGTTGGGTCGGCACGAGCAGGCTCAGCGCCAGACCGGACAGCAGCAGCGCACTACCCGCCAGCACCAGCACCGGCAACGAGTCGCCCGCGCCGGTCTTGGGCAGATCGCCGCCGGCGGCGGTCGTCACCTCCGGAGTGGTCGCGGCCGGGGTCGTGGCTGTTTGAGTCGTGGCGACCGGAGTCGTGGCCGCCGGAGTCGTCGCGGGCGCGGCACCGAAGGTGATCGGGACGCTGGCGGTGTTCGCCTTGACCGTGGCCGCATCCGATGAGGTGGGCAACGGCGCGGCAGCGATCACGCACTCGGTCTTGGTGCAGTCGATGCCGCCGAAACTGGTGGCCAACTTGATGGTGACCGTGCCGATCGAACCGCTCCCGTCGGAGTTGCGGAACGTGGCTCCCCCGGCCAGGTTGCAGTCCGCGGGCCCGGTGTACCCGACCTTGCACTGCCCCACGGCGATGCCCTTGAGATTGGCTGCGAAGCCGACGCCGCTGACCGTGATCGTCTGACCGTTGGTCAAGCCGGTGGTCGCGCTGACCGTCAGCCTCGGCGCCGCCGAGGCACTCGGGGCCCACACCACGCTCAACGTCAACAATCCCACCGTCGCCAGCAGCGCAACCGCGGCCCGTTGCGCCCTCCCGGCGCCGCGGCCCAGCACGCTGGTCCCACCCTCGAAGCTCGTCATTTGCTTCCTCCCAAAGCTAAGAATATACGATATCTACTCTGTGGCAATAGCTTCACGACCGTCATATGGGGCGGCGGTGCAAGGTCCGGGACAACCACGCATCTGCCGCGGCCAGGTCGACCACCGCATCGGCCGTGCCTTCGGCAACCCGGGGCGTCCTGAGGCTGGTCCTACGTGCTCTCCCCGCGGGGCCGCGCGGCGCAGCACGGCGGCGTCCGACCCCAGTCGCCATCAGCAGCGCGAGGCCCGAGTCGGCCTTCGCGAGCGCCGTCGGGCGGGAGGTCGAGGTGCTGCGCTGCCGCGCCAGGTGGGTCTCGAGGGCGGTGATGTCGATGATGGCGGCGTCGACCGCAGCAGCAGAGGAGTCGTCGGCGGGCAGTCTCAGCATCGGGGTGCCCGCCACGCTCACGGCTCCCAGCCCGGCGAGATCCTGGAGTTCCAACCGACCGGTGACCCTCTTGAGCAGCCCGCTGCGGCCAGCCATCTTGGGGCTGACCAGGAACCCGCCGAGCTCGGAGACATAGACGACGTCGGGCAACACGTAGGGACGATCCAGGCCGGGGGTGGCCCCCAGGGCGACCCCCTCGACGCCCGCCTGATCAGCGAGTCGGCCCGCACGCCTCGCCTCGAGGCGGCGACGGATGGCCCACGCCAGGAGCAGTGCGCCGAAGACATTGAGGAGGACCAGACCCCAGGGGTAGGAGGCCCAATCGGTCTCGAAATCGCCGACGGTGCTGGAACCGACCTGCCCGACGATGCCGTAGTCACCGAACGCCGCGAACGGGAGGCTGACCTCGACGCTGAGCGTCGTGCTCTGCCCGGGATCCACGGAGATCTCATCGATCTCGACCGGTTGCGGCTCGAGATCGGTGGCCTTGCCGACGCCAACCGCGAGTTCGGGATTCACCGCGACGGCATCGCCGTCGTTGCGCACGGTGATCACCAGTCGCTTGGTGGGCGAGGCCCCGAACCACGCGGCGATCCCCGTGTCCCCTTGCAGTTCCACCTCGGTGACCGTCAGCAACGGCGAGGGCAGCACCGCGTTGGGCGGGGTTCCGACGGGGTGGCCACTCACGACGAAGGGGATGTCGACGGCCACCACGGGGCCGTTGAACGACGACAGCCGAATCACGCACGGGCACGGGCGAGGCGGCGCGGCGACCACCAGGTTCAAGAAGGTGAGGCCGTCGTCGTTGACGTAGCCGAGCACCGAGGACTGCTGCGCACAGGTCGCGGAGCCACCGATCGCGAGGTCGCCGCACACGACAGCCTGCACCTGGGTCGTCGCCGGCCAACCGGTCCCTTCCACCGCCACCGTCTCACCGGGCGCGGCGAAATTCGGCGCCGCTGAACCAGCGATCGATTCGGGCGCAGGCGATGCGTTGGCGCTCGGGTCAGCGCCCGTATCGCCTCCGGGGTCCGCAGCCGCCGGGCTGACCACCACTGCGTTCGTCGATATGGCGCCGATCAGCGCCGCCCCCGCGAGCAGCCTGCGGATCATGGGTTGCTCGGCACGATCAGTTGGGGCGCGAGTTGGGCGTCCTCGAGGCCGCGCTGCAGCAGCAGCCGGCGTCGGCGCCACCATGCGATCAACCCCACGATCAGGAGCAGGACCACGATGAGGAACAGCCAGGGGATCAGCCAGGCGGAGGTATCCGCCGAGTGAGCAGCTCCCTCTGACGTGGTGACCGTGACCTTGGCGGTCAGATGGTTGAGGTGACCGATGCCCTCGACCTGTTGGGTCAAGGTGACCTTCTGGCCGGGCAGGAGGTCGACCTTGCCCTCGGGGCTGGCGGTGTCGACGCCGCGCCCGAACAGGCCCGTGAGCGCGAGGGCGAGGTCGGGGGTCTGGCGCAGGTTGCCGGTGTTCTCGACGGTGTAGGTCACCGCGCCCTTGCCGGCACCCGACCAGGGGAGGACCCCGCGGTCGTGCGAGAACGACACGTCGCTGACCGCGAGCCCGGCCCGCGTCGGACCGGAGACCCGCAGATAGATGCGGGCGCCAACGGCGCGCTGCACGCCGATCTCGATGTCGCCGTTCTGCTGTGTCGACTCGATGGCCGCGTTGAGGGCCACGATGCCGCCGACATGGTCACCGGGGGTGGCGTTCTTGGGGATCGTGATGGTGATGGGTGCGTCGGTCTGGGTCTGTGCCGCCACTGTCACCTCGGTGACCGGCAGACTTGCCCACGCTCCGACGTCGACCTGCGGCTCATCGAGACTCTTGAGGGCGAAGAAGCCGTCGACAGCGGTGTTGTAGGCATCGGCGCCGTACAACTTGAAGGTGATCGGCGCCTTGGTGAAGTTGGTGATCCGAACCTTGTCCTGGATCACCGACCCGGGGTTGCCTTCGAAGACGAAGTAGTCACGCGGGGTCGAGGTCGCCTGCTCGGGCGGCGTGGGCTCGACCGACCACGCGCCGTTGTCTCCGGCGTACGCCGGGTGCGTCGGCACGACCCCAAGGCCGAGCCCGACGAGGACGGCCAGTCCGAAAGCCACGATCCGGCGCATGGTGGTTCTCATTTCCTGTCAGGAATTGCTGATTGTGCAAGTGAATCGGCGTTGGGCGCCACCGACGTGGCCGGTGGCGCCCATCGCCATTGCCGTCGTATTGGGCGTCTTGCTCTTCATCGGCATGGCTTCCATTGCCTCTCTGGCCATGGCCGTGCTCATC
>JBFIDC010000162.1:0-7623 GCA_041581495.1 Nocardioides sp.
TAAGCGCGGCCGCGTGGTCAAGCACAAGCGGGCCACCGAGCAGGGCGGCGTGCTGTTCCGTCACGTGCGCCCCGGCAAGGGCTACCGGGTGCGCCTCGACGGCAAGAATCAGACCTCCGCCCCGGTGACGGTGCACGGCAACGGCGCCAAACAGTGGAACTCCAGCATCTATGAGCAGACGATGCCCCTCGAGGGCTACGGCTACCTGACGATGCGCGACGGCACCAGACTCGCCTACTCTGTGCACCCGCCCACCAGCCCCGCTGGCATCGGAGGGACCGCGATCCCGGTGCCGTTGGGCGTCTCCTACACCCCGCCGTACCCGACGCTGATCGAGTACTCCGGCTACGGCTACGCCAACCCAGACGGCCCCGACAGCGGCATCGCGGCGATCGCCAACGCGATGGGCTTCGCCGTGGTCGACATCTCGATGCGCGGCACCGGTTGCTCGGGTGGGGCCTTCGACTTCTTCGAGCCGCTGCAGTCCATCGACGGCTACGACATCGTCGAGACCGTCGCCCGCCAGTCGTGGGTCAAGGGCAACAAGGTCGGCATGCTGGGCATCTCCTATGGCGGCATCAGTCAGCTGTTCACCGCGCAGACCCGACCGCCGAGCCTGGCAGCGATCGCGCCGCTCTCGGTGATCGACGCGACCGCGACCACGCTCTATCCAGGCGGAATCCGCAACGACGGCTTCGCCGTGGCCTGGGCCAAGGAGCGCCAGAACCAGGCCCAACCAGCAGGCACCGGCGCCCACGGCACCCAGTCCTACGCCGAGCAGCGGGTCGCCGACGGCGACACGGCGTGCCAGGCCAACCAGGCCCTGCACGGCGAGGCCGCGGACCTGATGAAGAAGATCCGCCGCAACAACCACTACCGCCCCAAGGTGGCCGACCCGCTCGACCCGGTCTCGTTCGTGCACAAGATCAACGTGCCGACGTTCATGGCCTGCCAGTTCCAGGACGAGCAGACCGGCGGCCACTGTCCCGCCCTGGTGCGCAACTTCACCGGCACCGACAAGAAGTGGTTCACCTTCACCAACGGCGCCCACATCGACTCGCTCGATCCCGAGACGCTGAACCGGATGTACGACTTCTTGATGCTCTATGTCGCCGACCAGGCACCGGCGGTGAACTCCGCGGCGCTCCAGGCGGCCGCGCCAGTGGTCTTCCAGGCCGCCTTCGGGATCCCCGAGGACGACCCGATCACGCTGCCGCCCGACCCGGTGCAGCAGCAGCCGACGTACGCCGGAGCGCTGAGCCTGTTCGAGAGCGCGAAGTCGGTGCGGGTGCTCTTCGACAACGGGGCCGGCGCCTCGCCGACCGAGACCCAGCAGCCGGGCGACCCCTACCCCGGCTACGAGAAGTCCTTCGCGACGCTCCCTGTGCCCGGCGTCAAGGCCCAGTCCTGGTATTTCGGGAGCGATAGCGCGCTGGACGCGCAGGCCCCCAAGAAGCAGCACATTGACCGCTACCGTTCCGACCCCCGTGTCCTGCCCGGCAACGACTTCACCGGCGGCACCGGCACCGGTGGGCTGTGGGGCAACGCCTCCCAGTGGAGTTGGGACTGGAAGCAGCGGGCCTCCGGGACGGCGGTCGCCTATGTCTCCGCGCCGCTGACTGAAGACGTCACCACGGTCGGCGCCGGCGCGGTGCACCTGTGGGTGCGCTCGTCGGCGCCCGACGTCGACTTCCAAGCGACGGTCAGCGAGGTCCGCGACGGCATCGAGACGTTCGTCCAGAGCGGCTGGTTGCGCGGCACCGGGCGCAAACTCGCCCGCAACCGCCACAACATCATGAAGCAGCAGCCGAGCCTCCTCGAGCCGATCCCCACGCTCCTGGCCAGCGACGTCCGCCCGTTGCCGCGCAAGCGCTACACCAAGGTCGTGATCCCGCTCTACTTCCAGGCCCACGCCTACCGCGCCGGCTCACAGATCCGGATCACCATCTCGGCCCCCGGCGGCGAGCAGCCGATCTGGTCCTTCGCCGAGGCCCGGCCCTTGGGCAAGGCAGCCAAGGTCCGGGTGAAGTCCTCGCGCCAGCGCCCCTCGCGGCTGATCCTGCCCGTCGTGCCCGGGGTCAGCATCGACTCCCCCGCTCCCCCCTGCCCGAGCCTGCGCAACCAGCCCTGCCGCGACTACGTGCCGTTCAAGAACCGGGAGGCGCACCGCTGACGCGATGACTGGCGGCACAGAATCCAACCCCCGGGGATTTCTGCATTCGTCTCCGCGAAAGTCGCCAGCATTCCTAGGATCCGCGCGTGGGATCACGCTTTGTCGACGCGCTGACGCTGGGACCTCGGCGCCGAAGACGCTCGATGATGCGTCGACTCAAGGAACTCGACCGACTCGATGCCGGTCGCTCACGACGATCCGCACGACGCCCGGTTTCAGCCCTCACCCGCGTCATGCTGACGCTGCTCAGCATCACGGTAGCCGCAGGATTGACGCTGACTCTGCAGCTCGGCTGGCACATCGGACTCGATGGCATCCGCGGGCCATCAGCGCTCGGCGCGCCACCTCCGGTGCCAACGGGCGAGGGCGGCTACGCCTTCACGCGCACCCAACCCCTCGACCACGACAGGCCCGTGACGTACTCACCGTGCAGAGCGATCCACGTCGTCATCAACGACGCCCAGGCACCGGGCGGGTCGACCGGCGTCGTGGAAGAAGCACTCGCGAGGGTTTCGGAACTGACCGGTCTCCGATTCACCGTCGATGGCACCACCGACGAGTCGCCCGGAACCCGTGCTCGTCACGCCGAACAGCCAGTCCTTATTGCTTGGACGACTCCAAGTGAGGTGGCGGACCTGGAGGGCGACGTGGCGGGGCTGGGCGGCAGCACGTCGGTTGCTTCGTCATCCCTGACGCCGATCGAGCGCTATGCCAGCGGGCAAGTCAGCTTGGATGCGCCCCAACTAGCCGAGGTGATTGAACGCCCCGAGGGCCGCAACCAAGTCCGCGCCATTGTCATGCACGAACTCGGGCATCTCGTGGGACTGGACCACGTGAACGATCCGGCTCAGTTGATGTTCGCCAAGAACAGCGGCGCTACCGACTTCGGTGACGGCGACAAGCGAGGTCTCGCGCTCCTGGGCCAGGGCTCCTGCCGGGATCTGGGTTAGCTGTCCAGCGCCTGGCGCCGGTCCGGGCGTCCGTCCTCGGCGCCGCCTTCTGGGGGTCACATATCGTCTTTGCGGCGACAGCCAACCACGTCCGGGTTCTCCACAGCCTCAGCGAATATTCCGTTATCCACAAGGGAATCCGGCCCTGATCCCGGCTTGAGCAGAAATGTCGGTGGTCGCGCTTAGCGTGATTGCTATGAACGACGACCTCGAGAACCTCGACGCGGAGGGCCTGTTGGCTGCCTCCTCGGGCGCGGTGCAGGCTCGTCGGTTGGCCGAGGTCCACGACCTGCACGTGTTGGCCCAGTGGGCCGCGATGCACTCGGCCGACCCGACCAACGAGTGGGACTCGCTGGTCGAACTCGGTGGCGAGGGGACGCCGGGCGTGCAGGACTTCTGTCTCGGCGAGATCGCCCTGGCCCGCGGCACCGGAGTGACCGCGACGTCCAACGCGTTGGCCGACGTCCTCGACCTGCGGCACCGACTGCCGTTGACGTGGGCGGTGTGCGAGTCCGGTGAGGCCGAGGTCCACATCGCCCGTCGGGTCGCCAAACTCTCTCGTCACCTGCCGGTCGACCGGGTCGGTGTGGTCGACCGTGCGATTGCGCGGATCATCGCCCACGAGTCCGGCGGTCGAGTGCTGGCGGTCGCCGAGGCCAAGATCATCGAGGCCGACCCCGCCCTGCATCAGGAGCGGGTCGAGGCCGAACAGCGACTGCGCTACGTCACCTCCTCGCGCACCGACGAGTTCGGGCTGCGCACGATCATCGCCCGCTGCGAGGCCGGCGAGGCGGTGTGGGTCGAGGCCACCGTCGCCCGGGTGGCCGAGATCATCGGCCCTCGCTATCCCGAGGCCACCGCCGACGAGGTCCGCTCGATCGCGTTCGGGTGGCTGGCTCGTCCGGCCGAGTTGCTCGCGCTGCTGCTGGAGAACCGCGATGAGCAAGAACAGTTGGACCTGGAGTTGGGTCAACCGAGTCGGGCGACCGCGTTCCCCGCCGACCTGCTCGAGGCCCTGCGCGCCGCCGACCTGTCCCCCCTCGCCCCCAAGGCCGTGCTGTATGTCCACCTGCACGAAGCGGCGCTGCGTGGGGTGCCCGCGGTCGCACGAGTCGAGGGCCTGAGCCCGATGACGCTGACCTCGCTCCAAGCGCTGCTCGCCCGCACCTCGCTGACCGTGAAACCGGTCCTCGACCTCTCCGACCGGGTCCGGTGCACCTCCTATGAGCACCCCGAGTCACTCAAGGAGCGCGTCCACCTGATCACCGGCGGCGACTACTGGCCCTTCGCCACCTCGACCAACCGCAGGGTCGACTACGACCACCCGATCCCCTACGACGACACCGGACCCCCGGGCCAGACCGGAACCCACAACTCCGGCCCGCTCGGCCGGCGGCACCACCGCTGGAAGACCCACGCCGGCTACCGCTCCAGACAGTGCGGCGCAGGCCGATACGTCTGGCTGACCCCACACGGGCTCGGTGTCATCGTCGACCACCACGGCACCCGGCGGATCAGCGAGACCCACGCCCGGATGATCCTCGACGCCCCACCCGGGGTGGACATCTACCCAGGCACCCAGGTCGAGGTCGAGTTCTAGGTCGGCCGACCGCGGGCCACCCCGGATCTGGGCCATCGCGTCCCGAACGTGACCTGCGTCACCCTTTCGACCCCGAGTCGTTAGGCAGGTCGGTGGACCAATCGCTGGCCCGCCCGCGCGTGCCGCTCACGCGCATCCACACACGGGGTATCCATGACACTTGACCTTCGTCACCGGCTTCCGTTGCTCGCCCTTCCCGTCGCGCTGGCGCTCGCCCTGCCGCTGGCCAGTTGTGGCTCGAACGTGGACCCCAGCCAGGTCGTCGGCGCCGGATTCGCCACCGGCGCCCAAGGCTCTGGTGGCACGACGACCGACGGCACCACCCTGGCCGGCGGCGGCCTGACCCCCACCGACGGCTTGCCCGACACCACCTCCGACGGCTCGGTCGACGGAGTGGGCACTGACGCGGGCAGCGGCACAGGTGGCACCACCACGGGCGGTGGAGGCGGCGCGTCGGGTGGCGGTTCCGGCGGCACCAGCGGCGGGAACTCGGGGGGCACCGGCGGCGCCAACAAGGGCGCGAGTTGCGATGGGTTCAAGAACCAGACCGGGATCACCGACAAGGAGATCCTGATCGGCAACGCCTCCGACATCTCCGGACCGGTCCCGGGCCTGTTCGAGGCCAGCCAGGACGCGCTCAAGGCCTACGTCGCCTTCTTCAACGCCACCAACGACATCTGCGGACGCAAACTCCGACTCGTCCTCTACGACAGTCGGACCGACGCCGCCGCCGACCAGCAGGCCTACACCAAGGCCTGCACGGACGTCTTCGCGACGGTTGGGTCGACCTCGGCCTTCGACTCGGGCGGCGCTCCGGTGGCTCAGAAGTGCGGCCTGCCCGACATCCGTGGAGCCTCGGTCACCAACGAGCGCAACAACTGCACGACCTGCTTCGGCGCTCAGTCGACCAAGCCGGGCGAGAACCCCAACGCGGTGCCCGACTTCATCATCAAGAACTACGGCTCGGCCTCCCAGCACGCCGCGTTCTTCTACATCAACGCTGGAGCGGCAGCCCAGAACGCGCCGCTGATGGCCAGTTCGTGGACCAAGCGGGGCATGAAGTTCCCCGTCCTGCAGGGCATCGACATCTCGGAGTTCAACTACGCGCCCTACGTCCAGCAACTCAAGGACAAGAACATCGAGATCGTCTTCTGGCAGGGCGCCTACCAGCAGTCGGTCAAACTGCGCAAAGCCATGGAGCAGCAGGGCTACACCCCCAAGCTCTATATGCGCGACCCCACCGACTACAACCCGGACTACGTCACAACAGGCGGCTCAGCCGTTGAGGGCACGGTCATCTACATGAACTTCGTGCCGTTCGAGGAGGCCAAGAGCAACCAGCAGATGGCGACCTACCTGGGCTACCTGCAGCAGGTGAAGCCGGGGGCCACGCCCACGTTCTTCGGCGTCTTCTCCTGGTCGGCGGCTCAGCTCTTCACCGAACGAGCCAAGGCACTGGGGGGCAACCTGAGCCGCGCCACACTGGTCGACGCCGTCAAGAAGGTCCACACCTGGGACAACAGCCGCATGCATTCGCCGCAGCACCCCGGCACCAAGCACGCCAACGAGTGCCTGCGGTTCATCCAACTCAAGGCCGGCAAGTGGGTGCCCATCGGCGGCACCAAACTGCAGTGCTCGGGGCTGACCATCGGCTGAGGCGAATCGCCGATCGCCCTAGAAACCCCGGCCCGGGTTGAGGATGCCCAAGGGGTCGAAGGCGGCCTTGATGCCTCGCATCAGCGAGACCTCCCGCTCACCGACCATGCCCTCGAGGTAGGACTGCTTGAGCTGCCCGATGCCGTGTTCGCCGGTGAGCGTGCCGCCCATCGCCAGCGCCGCATGGAGCACGTCGTCGAACGCCTCAGTGGCCGCGTCTCGCTGACTCAGGTCAGCGGGGTCATAGACGATCGTGGGATGCAGGTTGCCGTCCCCGGCGTGACCGAACGACGCGACGGTGACCCCGCGCTCCTCGGCGATCTCCGCGCACCGCGCCAGCAGATCGGGGATCTGGTGGACCCCGACCGCGACGTCGTCCAGCAACCAGGCACCGAGTTGCTCCAGTGCGGGCAAGGCGGCGGTGCGGGCCGCCATGAACATCCGGCCCTCGTCCTCGTCGGTGGTGCTGGCCACGAACGATGCTCCGTGACCGGTGCAGGTCTTCTCGGCAGCGACCATCACCGCCGTGGCCGTCCCGTCATCTGCCCCCGGCCCCATCTCGGCCTGAGCCAGGAGCATCGCGGCCGCGTCGGTGTCGAGGTCCATGTGCTTCATCGCCTCGACCGCCCGCACGGTGGTGCGGTCCATCACCTCGAGCGTCGAGAGCGAGCCGGCCGCCTGCAGGTCCACGATCGCTCGACCGGCCGCGCGGAGATCGTCGAAGAAGGCCACCATGGTCCCCGCGATCGGCCGGACGGGCAGGAGGCGCACCGTGACGCCGACGATCACCGCCAGCGTTCCCTCCGAGCCGATCAGAAGCCGGCTGAGGTCGAGGCCGGCCACGTTCTTCACGGTGCGAGAGCCGGTGTGGATCGTGGTGCCGTCAGCCAGCACCGCGGTCAGGGCCGCGACGTGGTCACCGGTGACGCCGTACTTCACACAGCAGGCGCCGCCGGCGTTGGTGGCCACGTTGCCGCCGATGGTGGAGATGTCGCGGCTGGCGGGGTCGGGGGCATACCTCAGCCCATGTGCCCGAGCGGCCGCGTCCAGCGTCGCGTTGAGCACGCCGGGCTCGACAGTGGCCAGGCGCGCGTCGACATCGAGCGCGGTGATCGCGTTCATCTTCGCCAGCGAGAGCACGATCCCGCCGTTGAGGGCGTTGGCACCGCCCGATAGTCCGGTCCCCGCGCCTCGGGTCACTACCGGAGTTCGGGTGGCCGAGGCCAGGCGCAGCGTCGTCGCCA
>JBFIDC010000163.1:0-7545 GCA_041581495.1 Nocardioides sp.
GCCTCGGCATAGGTCAGGTCGTGGACGTCGACGAGGACCAGCACCGAGCGGAACTTCGGGTTCAGGGCGACCACGGCGTCTCGCAGGGCCGGGTTGAGTTCCTGGGCGATGAACGTCTCCTCGGCAGCCGGTGCCTGGGCGGTGCCGAAGGCCGGGCGAGAGGAGTTGATCAGCTCCCAGTCATCGACGGCGATCGGCCGTTGGCGACGGTGCATGTTGGAGTTGGTGTTGCGCACGATCGTGAGCAACCACGCGCGCGGGTAGCGGCCGTCGAAGCGATCGATCGCCTTGAAGGCACGCACGAGCGACTCCTGAACGAGGTCCTCGGCGTCCGCGGCGTTGCCGGTCAGGCCCCGCGCGACGCGCAGCATCACCTCGATCTCCGGCTCGACGACCTCGCGGAACGCGCCTCGGCGCGCGGAGTCCTCGATCGTGTCCGACTCGCTCATGGCAGCGGAACCCGGTCGAGCATCGGATCTGTTCCACGCGCGGTGGCCGACCGACCGGACCTGACGGACTTAGGCGGCTGAGGCATCTACCGAGCGTGTCACGGTGCCGGGCGAGCGGCATATGTGCTGCTGCGGACGCTCAGCAACTCACCCGAGTCTCGGCGATGCAACCCGAGTCGCCCTTCACGAGCGGGTTATCGGCGCCGCCCTGGCCGTTGGCGTAGTCCTTCCCCGGGCCGCCGTGGAGAAAGTCGGTGCCGCTGCCACCGAGGAGGCGATCGTTTCCGGACTCGCCAAAGATCTTGTCGTTGCCGGCTTTCCCTGACAACTTGTCGTTGCCCCCGCCGCCTCGGATGACGTCATTTCCTGACCCGCCGTTGACAGTGTCTTTGTTTCCCTCGCCTCGAATGACGTCTCTACCGCCTGATCCGCTGATCCTGTCCTTGCCCGAGCCGCCTCGCATGACGTCTCGCTCGGATCCGCCGACCATCTTGTCTGGGCCGCTTCCACCGAACAACGAATCGCGACCGCCTTCGCCGTTGATCGTGTCTGCTGAAAGGCCACCGTCCATGGTGTCGTTCCCTGCACCCCCAAAGAGGGTGTCGAGCCCGGCTTCACCGTTGATGGTGTCGTTCCCGCTGTCTCCGCAGACGATGTCGTCGCCTGCACCTCCGCTGAAGGTGTCGTTGCCGCCGAGGAGGTGAACGACGTCGTTGGTGGCGCCGGTTGCGAAGGTGTCGGGATACGACGACCCGACGTGTGTTGGAACCTTGCCCGCGCAGCGCAGTGTTGTGTACGTGGCCCAGTGGTTGTCGTTTTGGGTGGCCCAGATCACTGTCCCGGATGGATCGACTTTGATGGCGAGTGGGTCGTTCACCGCGAAGCTGCCTTGAAAGGCACCCCCGATGGTGAAGACCTGGACCCGGTCGTTGTCGAAGTCGGTGACGTAGACCATCCCTTTGACGATGTCGAGACCAACTGGCGTGCGGAACTGCCCGTTGGCTGTGCCGAAGGCCCCCCACTGGCGTAGGTAGTTGCCGGCCGGGTCGAACACCTGGACCCGACTGTTCCCGGTATCAACGACGAAGACTTCCCCGTTGTAGAACTCGATGGCTGAGTGGGTGCAGAAGAGACTGAACTGGCCGCTGCCCGTCCCTGCGCTACCCCATTTGCGGAGGAAGCCGCCGTTGATGTCGAAGACCTGGATCCGGTTGTTGCCCTTGTCGAGTACGTAGATCTCGTTGGTCGGTGAAATGGCGATGTCGCAGGGATCGTTGAACTGGCCATTGCCTGCCCCGAGCGTGCCCCAGGCCCGCTTCCCAGCCCCACCGAGAGTCCAGACCGAAACCCGGTCCACCCCGCGCTCTG
Organism: Nocardioides sp.; assembly: GCA_041581495.1. Lineage (GTDB taxonomy): Bacteria > Actinomycetota > Actinomycetes > Propionibacteriales > Nocardioidaceae > Nocardioides. Next base: position 1,818 of record JBFIDC010000163.1, read on the forward strand.
CGACGAACAGTTCGTTGTTGCGGATCTCGAGTCCTTCGGGGCTGCTCAACTGCCCGTCAAGCATCGTCTTGACCATCGCACCTGAACCGTCATAGGCCATGAGTCGGTCGCCGAACCGCTGCGCGACCAGGATCTGTCCGTTTGCGGGATTGACCTCAACTCCGGTCACCGGGAGCCCGGCGGAAACAGGGGTCGGTGCGGTGGGGGTCCACGATGGAAAGGCCCGGGACTGCACGACTCCGGGATCGGCAGGCGGAGCTCCGTGGGGCGCGACGGGCCGGTCACTCGGTGAGGGCAGGGTCGAATCCGATGCCGCAGCGGGGGCGGCGGCGGTCATGGCAAACGCTGCGATGGCGCTGATCAGCAAGTGGCGGCGACGTCGACCATTCATGCCAAGCACCCTCTTTGACGATGTGGGCGTTAGCCACATGCTCGCACATCTGGCTGTGTTTGTAGATCGGCCGCCTGCGTCCGGTGACCGGGGGCACGAGGGGTTCTCTACGTCGCGACCGGGGTGCGGCCGGTCGAACAGACGACCGCTCTCTGAAACCGAGTCAGGTCAGGCTCCGACTGCCTCGCTGGACCTGCGTCGTGTGGGCGTGACGAACCGGGCTGGTGCGCGACTGTGCGTCGTCTATCAGCCACCAGTCGGCACGAACCCGCGAGGCGTTTACGTCGACGACGAGGTAGCCGCAGCGGGTGCCTTCGCGGTACTTCACCCACTGATTGAACGCCGCGTCGTTGGCCCCGACCGCACTGTTGAAGGCGGTGTCGGCCCCAGGGATGAACTGGGCGATGATCGTTTGCGTCGCCGGTGAGCTGATCCCGGGCGCGATGAGTTCGACAGCCACTGACTCCCCGGTCGCGGTGTAGGTGCCCGCGTCGCGGGGGATCTCGCTGGCATAGCTCATGTGGATGTCACCGGTGAGCACGACGACGTCGTCGACCTCGGCCATCGTCTCCACGATCCGCCGTCGTTCGGCGGGGTAGCCGTTCCAGTCGTCGACGTAGTACGCCGCGGGCTCGTGGGCCAGTGCCGGTGCAACCGGCTCGAGGATCGCCGAGAGCGCTTCGGGATAGCCCGGACCGAGGACCGTGGGGAAGAACTGCACCTGGTTGCCGATCAGTTTCCACGATGCCTTGCTGCGAACCAGCCCCTGCTGCAACCAGGCGAGCTGGGCCGTGCCGAGCATCGTCCGGTTGGGGTCGTTGCGGTCCGGGTCGACCGACCCGGCGCTGAACGCTGCGCTGTCGGCCTGCTTTTCGCGAAAGCGCCGCTCATCGAGCATCCACAGGTCCACGTGGCGACCGAGCCGGAAATGCCGGTGGATGCGGTGGGGCATGACCCGCGAACGGCGGCGGACGGGCATCCACTCGACCCAGGCTCTCCGTGCGCCCTTGGCACGCGCCGCCCAACTGCCCTCTCCTTCGTCGTGATTCTCCGCGCCACCACGCCAGGTGTCGTTGGCGATCTCGTGGTCGTCCCAGACCGCGATCACCGGGTGGCTGGCATGCAGGGCCTGGAGGTCGGGGTCGAGGCGGTAGCTTCCGTGGCGGATCCGGTAGTCGGCGCCGGTGATGCACTCGTGTGGCGGGTCGGCGTGCCGGGGCGCGTACGGCGCGGGCATGCCGGCGCCGAGGGGGCCGTCGGGTCCGTACTCGTAGATGTAGTCGCCGAGGTGCAGCACGGCGTCGACATCCTGGCCGGCGAGGTGACGGTAGGCGCCGAAGAAGCCCCAGTCGTAGTTGGCGCACGACACGACACCGAGTCGGACCGGGATGTCCGCTCGCCGCGCTGGAGCCGTCTTGGTGCGACCGACCGGTGAGGTGGCACCGCGCGTGTGGAAGCGATACCAGTACGTCGTGCCGGGCCGCAGGCCGCCGACATCGACGTGCACCGTGTGGTCGTGACGAGCCGAGGCGCGCTTCTTGCCGCGGGCCACGACACGGCGGAACTTCCGGTCGGTGGCGATCTCCCAGCGAACCGCCACGTCGGGTCCCCGCTTCGAGCCGGGCTGGGCGCGCCGGGTCGGCGTCACCCGCGTCCACAACACGATGCCGTGGGGGAGCGGGTCACCGGAGGCCACGCCGTGGACGAACGGCGCGCGGGCGGCGTACGCGGTGTCCCACCCGCCGAGGACAGTCGCCGCACCCGTGGCCGCGAGGCCAGCGGTGCCGCGGATCAGCAGGCTACGTCGGTCGAGTCGGCTCACGGTGGGACAACGACGCACCGGCATCGGCGTTCCGTAGACCAGGTTGCCCGTCTACCTCTCGCAACTGCGCTTGCTCTCAGCCACGCACTTGTCTTTCCCGGGTCCGCCGCGAGCCTTGTCCCGACCGGGGCCGCCGATGAGGACGTCGGGGCCCTTGCCGCCCCGCAAAACGTCGTTGCCCTTGCCGCCCACGAGTCGGTCGCGCCTTCCACTGCCCTGAATCGTGTCGTTGCCACGACCTCCGGACGCGACGATGTCGAAGGTCTTGCAGTCGGCCTGCGGACGCTCCTTGGCGAGCCGGATGCGGTCTTTCCCGCTTCGACCATCGGCACGCACCATGCAACCCGATAGCTCGAAGTCGTCGGGACCGTCGTGGCCGATGAACCGGATCTCGTCGGCGACCACGGTTCCCGTCTCCAGTCCCGCAACTGCGAAGTCGTTGCCATCGGCGATCAGGCGTCCGCCTCGCAGATCGACGTGCGCCCGCTGAGCCACCTGGACGGTGAGGTTGTCAGTCCCGGGACCACCATCGACGCTGCCCCGAGCCTGGGCCGCAAAGACGTGGAGGACGTCGTCGCCATCGCCGAGTTCGGCGGCGTACCTGCCCCCGCCTCGGAGCAGGAGCACGTCCTTGGCGCTGGTCCCCTGAACGCCCACCCTCACGTTGGTGCCGAAGTCGAGTTCGTGGTCCTCGAACCCAGCAAAGTCCGCGACGATGATGCCGGCTCTGGTGACGGGGCCGCCGAGATTGACTTGCCAGGCCGCGGCGTCACTGGCGGGTCCGATGAGGGTCAGGTCATCTTGCGTGTGGTCGGTTTCACCGACTTCGGCCTGAGCGAGAACGTCCGAGCCTGCGGACAGCGTCACAGTGAGTTGGTCCGCGCCCGAGCCCAGGTCGATCTGGTCGAGATTCGGTTCACCGGCCACGCCGCTGAAAACCTCGTCGCTCCCGGCTCCGGTGGTGATGTGGTCACGACCCGCGCTGTCGCCGCCTAGAAGGGGCGAGTCGACGACCGTCAAGAGATCCACCGACATCAACGTGTCGTCGCCCGGGCCGAGGTCGACGACCAAGCGACTGCAGCAGCCGACACCCGCCGGCGGCTCACCTACGACCGAGTCGTCACCTTCCCCGCCCGCTACTTCACCTCGCTCTAGGCAGATCGTGTCATTGCCCCCGAGCGCGTCGATGTCGACGAGGCCCGTGGTTGAGATGACGTCGTCCCCCTCGGTGCCGACGACCTCACCACCGTCGGCGGTGATCGTGGCGACCTGGCCTTGGCAGAGAGGCGGCGCCGCCTCGACTGTGGTGGCCGACGTCATGGTCAAAGCCACGGCAAGAGCCAAACCAGCCAACATGCGACACAAGTTCATCAGGCTCCTCGTGGCTCGGGCCAAGGCGATGCCCCATCCTGCACCCAGTGTGGGGACGAGAACACCCACTGCAGAACGAACGTCAAACAATCTGCGCGCCTGTAGGGATTCGAACCCCAAACCTTCTGATCCGTAGTCAGATGCTCTATCCGTTGAGCTACAGGCGCATGTCCGCGGCGGACCGCAAGACTGGACGAGAATAGCCGACCCCCGTTGGCTTGCCGAATTGCCTGGGTGATCGGGGGCTCTGGCGGGGTGGGCGAGGGCGTTGAACGATCCAATATGAGGGCCCTGTTGGGAGGGATACCCTCGCGGCACCCGTGACCCGCCTGATGCGTGTCGAGCCGTTCGGGTGCAACCAATCACTCGCCGGCAACGACGCCGCGCGAACCCACACTGTCACGCGAAAGCGCGAGAGGACTTCAGGCCATGACCGTCACCCAGGACGCTCTCACCGCAACATCGGGCACCCCGCCGACCACCCACCAGGGGATCCTGGACTTCGTCAACCAGACCGCCGCGCTGATGAGGCCGGACCGCATCCACTGGTGCACCGGCTCCGATGAGGAGTGGACCGAACTCACCGACGCGCTGGTCGCGACCGGCACGTTCACCCGCCTCAACCCGGACATCAAGCCCAACTCGTTCCACGCCGCCTCCGACCCGATCGACGTGGCGCGCGTGGAGGACCGCACCTACATCTGCTCGGTCGACGAGAAGGACTCCGGCCCCACCAACAACTGGATGGCGCCGGATGAGATGAAGCCGCTGATGCGCGAGCTCTACGACGGCTGCATGGTCGGGCGCACCATGTATGTCATCCCCTTCGTCATGGGGCACCTCGACGCCGAGCACCCGATGTTCGGTATCGAGATCACCGACTCGGCCTACGTCACCGCCAGCATGCGTGTGATGGCCCGCATGGGCACCCACGTGCTCGACAAGATGACCGAGCTGAACGCCGACTTCGTGGCGGCCACCCACTCCGTCGGCCACCCGCTGGCCGAGGGTCAGGCCGACGTCCCGTGGCCGTGCAACGACACCAAGTACATCGTCCAGTTCCCCGAGGAGCGGGCGATCTGGTCCTATGGCTCGGGCTACGGCGGCAACGCCCTGCTCGGCAAGAAGTGCTACGCCCTGCGGATCGCCAGCGTGATGGCCCGCGACGAGGGTTGGTTGGCCGAGCACATGCTGATCTTGAAGCTGACCAGCCCGCACGGCGTGGTCAAGTACATCGCCGCCGCGTTCCCGAGCGCCTGCGGCAAGACCAACCTGGCGATGCTGAAGCCGACCATCCCCGGGTGGAAGGTCGAGACGCTGGGCGACGACATCGCCTGGATGCGGATCGGCGAAGACGGTCGCCTGTGGGCGGTCAACCCCGAGTTCGGCTTCTTCGGCGTCGCTCCGGGCACCAACGAGCACACCAACCCCAACGCGATGGCCACCATCAACAAGGGCAACTCGGTGTTCACCAACGTCGCCCTCACCGAAGACGGCGACGTCTGGTGGGAAGAGTTGGAGAACATGCCGGCCACGGCGACCTCGTGGAAGGGCGAGCCCTGGACGCCGGAGAGCGGCGAACTCTCCAGCCACGCCAACAGCCGCTACTGCACCCCGATCAAGCAGTGCGACATCCTCGCCCCCGAGTACGACGACCCGCGCGGGGTTCCGATCGACGCGATCCTGTTCGGCGGACGCCGCAAGACCACCGTCCCGCTGGTCTTCGAAGCCCGCGACTGGACGCACGGCACCTTCCTCGGCGCCACCTTGTCGAGTGAGACCACTGCCGCCGCGGTCGGCCAGGTGGGCGTGGTTCGTCGCGACCCGATGGCGATGCTGCCCTTCATCGGCTACAACGCCGGGGACTACTTCAACCACTGGATCTCGGTCGGCAAGGACAACGACGCCGCCAAGCTGCCCAAGATCTTCTATGTCAACTGGTTCCGTCGTGACGAGCAGGGCGGCTTCCTGTGGCCCGGCTTCGGTGAGAACTCACGCGTGCTCAAGTGGGTCGTGGAACGCATCGAGGGTCAGGCCGCCGCGGTGGAGCCCCCGATCGGGCACGTGCCGGCCCCGGGGTCCCTCGACGTCGAGGGACTCGACATGAGCGAGCAGGACCTCGCCGCCGCCCTGGCCGTCGACCC
>JBFIDC010000164.1:0-7512 GCA_041581495.1 Nocardioides sp.
CGATGTGCACGCGCATGAGCGAATCCTGTCAGTGCCCCGCCGCGAGAAATGCAGCGACCTGGTGGAGCAGGTGCTCCGCCGACGGGAAGACCGCGGGATGCCGCCAGAATCCGTGCACCTGACCCAGATAGCGGGTGGCCACCACCTCGACACCGGATTCGGCGAGTCGGCCGGCCAGCGCCTCCCCTTCGTCGCGCAGAGGGTCGTGCTCGGCGGTGACGATCAGTGTGCGCGGCAGGGTGGCCAGGCGATCCGAGAGCAGTGGCGCGAGATCCGGGTTGCTCAGGTCCGCCGGGTCGGCGGCGTACTGCTGCCAGTACCAAGCCGCCTCGCGCGGGTCGAAGCCGTCCGCGACGGTGCGGTAGGACTCGAAACCGGCCTGCGGGTCGAGGAACGGATAGACCAACACCACCGCGGCGAACGCGCCTCGGTTGCGCAGCGCCGCCACCAGGGCGAGGTTGCCGCCCGCGCTGTCGCCGTGGACGTATCTCGGACCGGCGACCCCGAGGCCGGCGGCCTCGCGTCCGAGCCAGGACACGACCGTGTCGACATCGTCGGGAGCCGCCGGGAACCGGTGCTCGGGAGGGCGCCGGTAGTCCACGCTGAGGACGGCAAGACCCGAGCGGTTGGCCAGTCGCCGCGCGGCCGCGTCGTGGACGTCGACGTCGTGGAAGACGAAGCCACCACCGTGCAGGTGAACCACCACACCACGGCGGGCATCGGCGGGCCGATAGAGCCGGACGGCGACGCCGTCGGCGTCGAGGTCGCGGATCTCGGCGACGTCCTCGCGAGGTTCGCCGACCGCTTCTGCCCGGGCGGTCGCGCGCGCCTGGTCGATGTCGAACTCGTCGGACCAGACCGGGGTTTCATCGGCCACGGCCTCGACCGCGGCGCGAGCCTCGGGGAACAGCACCATGGCGCCAGGCTAGACACCCAGCGCCACGGTGGCGACGGCGAGCCTCAGCGGTTCTGCAGGATCTCTCGCATCAGGTCGGCGGTCTCCGACGGCGTCTTGCCGACCTTGACGCCGACAGCCTCGAGGGCCTCCTTCTTCGCCGCAGCCGTGCCGGAGGAGCCCGAGACGATGGCGCCGGCGTGGCCCATGGTCTTGCCCTCAGGCGCGGTGAAGCCGGCGACGTAGCCGACGACCGGCTTGGTGACGTGGTCCTTGATGTAGGCCGCGGCGCGCTCTTCGGCGTCGCCACCGATCTCGCCGATCATCACGATCGCCTCGGTGTCGGGGTCGGCCTCGAAGGCAGCCAGCGCGTCGATGTGGGTGGTGCCCACGATCGGGTCACCGCCGATGCCGATCGCGGTGGAGAAACCGAAGTCCTTGAGCTCGTACATCATCTGGTACGTCAAGGTGCCCGACTTCGAGACCAGCCCGATCGGACCCTTGCCCGCGATGGTGTGCGGGGTGATCCCGGCCAGCGACTCGCCAGGCGTGATGATGCCGGGGCAGTTGGGGCCGATCATCCGGGTGCCGGCGTGGTTGGTCTCGCCCTGGAGGTAGGACCACACCTCGGCGGAGTCCTGGACCGGCACACCCTCGGTGATGACCACGATCAGGCCGATGCCGGCGTCGATGGCCTCGATGCAGGCCGCCTTGGTGAACGCCGGGGGCACGAACAGCACCGACACGTCGGCGCCCGTCTCGGCCATGGCTTCCTTGACGCTGCCGAAGACGGGCAGCTTCTCGCCGTTGAGTTCGACGCTCGTCCCGGCCTTGCGGGCGTTGACGCCACCGACGATGTTGCTGCCGGCCTGGAGCATCAAGGTGGTGTGCTTGGAGCCCATCCCGCCCGTCATGCCCTGGACGATGATCTTGGAGTCCTTGTTCAGGTAGATCGACATCAGGTTCTCGTTCTCTCGTCTATCTCGGCTGTGTGGGTCGGGCGATCAGGCGCTGGCCAGTTCGGCAGCCTTGTCGGCGCCGCCGTCCATGGTCGTGGCCAGGGTCACCAGAGGATGGTTGAGGTCGGCCAGGATGCGGCGGCCCTCCTCGACGTTGTTGCCGTCCAGGCGCACCACGAGCGGCTTGGAGGCCTCCTCGCCGAGGATCTCCAGGGCACCCTTGATGCCGTTGGCGACCTCGTCACACGCGGTGATGCCGCCGAAGACGTTGACGAAGACGCTCTTGACCTGCGGGTCGTGCAGGATCACGTCGAGGCCGTCGGCCATCACCTGAGCGTTGGCGCCGCCCCCGATGTCGAGGAAGTTGGCGGGCTTGACGCCGCCGTGGTTCTCGCCCGCATAGGCCACCACGTCCAGGGTCGACATGACCAGGCCGGCACCGTTGCCGATGATCCCGACCGCGCCGTCGAGCTTGACGTAGTTGAGTCCCTTGTCCTTGGCCTTGGCCTCGAGCTGGTCCTCTTCCTCCCGGATCACGAACGCCTCGTGGTCGGGGTGGCGCACCTCGGAGGCGTTCTCGTCGAGCGAGACCTTGCCGTCGAGTGCCTCGAGCTTGTCGTCGGCGAGCCGCGCAAGCGGGTTGACCTCGACCAGGGTCGCGTCCTCCTGGACGAAGACCTGATAGAGCGCCTCGATCATCGCGACGGCCTGCTCGAAGACCGCTTCGGGGAACGCCGCCTCGGTGGCGATCTCACGGGCCTTGGCGGCATCGACGCCCTTGCCGGGGTCGATCGCGATCTTCTTGACCGCGTCGGGGTTGGTCTTGGCGACCTCTTCGATCTCGACGCCGCCCTCGACGCTGGCGATGCAGAGGTACTGCCGGTTGGCGCGGTCGAGCAGGAACGAGAAGTAGTACTCCTCGACCGGCGGGGTGGCCGGCGTGACCAGGACCCGGTTGACGGTGAGTCCCTTGATCTCCATGCCGAGGATGTTGGAGGCGTGCTCGAAGGCCTCCTCGGGGGTCTTGGCGAGCTTGACGCCGCCGGCCTTGCCGCGACCGCCGGCCTTGACCTGGGCCTTGACGACCACGGTCCCGCCGATGGCCTCGGCGGCGCTGCGCGCCTCTTCCGCGGTGGTCACCACGGTGCCGAGGGTCGTCACTACGTCATGCTTGGCGAACAGTTCCTTCGCCTGGTACTCCATCAAGTCCACTGGGTCTGCACCTGTTCTCGCGTGTCTGGCTCGCGCGTATCTGGCGTGTTTCGGGTGATCGACGCGCCGATAGATCGCGCGGAAATACCCGTGTCGGGTTATCGGCACCCTAGCCTCGCCGACATCCGGCCGTCACAACGGCTGGGGCGACGTGATCTGGGCCATACCGACCCGGCCTTCTACACACAATCAGCCCAAGCGCGAGACGGAAGCACGAATCCGTGGCATAACGGAGGGAAAGCTGTGTCGTTCTTGTAGTAGTCCGACGGGGTGGTTTCGGCTCCTCGTTGCCAATCCGTTATGGTCGGGGGCGCTGCCTGTCCCCGACGCGAACGCTGAGGAAATTTTACGTGGGTTCCCACCGAGCAGACGTGCCCGTTTCGGCGCACCTCTCAGTGGAGACCCCTCAGACACCCTCACGCGGCCGACGGGTGGCCGACCGCCCCGTCGATGCGTCCCCGCTCCTGAGCGAGACCAGCGCCCCGGCCTACGTCGGACGGCGTAGGGCAGCGGTACCCGCCTCGGTGGAGGTGCAAACCCACCAGGCCGAGATCGTCAGCGACCGCAACGTCGCCGAGGTGCTCGCCGCGCTGGTGCCGGTCGACCACACCACCTCGTTCCACGACGAGCACACCTCCAAGCTCACCTTGGTGCGTCCCGAACCGGAACCGGAGCCGACGACCTACGTCGCCACGAGCACACCGGGGCAGCCCGCGATCGCCGGCAAGCGCCGGGCGACCAAGCACGCCGGCAGCCGAGGTCCGCTCTTCAAGGCCCTCCCCTCGACCCCGATTCTCGTCGGCATCGCCACCTTGGCGATCACGATCGGCGGCGTCCTCACCGCCCAGGACGAGACTCCGGTCAACGTCGCGGCCGAGTCGCTGACGCACGCCTCGGCCCTGACCGGCGCCAGCGGCATCGGCAAGGTCATCTCCGGCGAACGCTCCGACACCCTCACGCGCGACAGCAGCCGCGAGGCCCTGGGCGATGCGACCGATGGCGATCTGCTCAAAGAGGCCACCGATCTCGCCGAGCAGCGCGACGCAGCCCTCGCCGACCTGGCCAACCAGGCCGAGCAGCAGGCCAAGGTGATCGCCAAGAACCTGTGGCAGTACCCCCTGAACTCTGTGCACCTGACCGCCCGCTTCGGCCAGTACGGCCTGTGGTCGAGCTATCACACCGGCCTGGACTTCAACGGCAACAACGGCGACCCGATCATGGCCATCGCCAACGGTGTCGTCACCGAGGTCGGGTACGACGGCTCCTACGGCAACAAGACTGTCGTCACCCTCGAAGACGGCACCGAGATCTGGTACTGCCACCAGTCCGGCTACGCGGTCAGCGTGGGCGACACCGTCCGCGGCGGCGAGGTCATCGGCCTGGTCGGCTCGACCGGCAACGTGACCGGTTCGCACCTCCACGTCGAGGTCCGCCCCGGTGGTGGCGACCCGGTCGACCCCTACGCCGCGATGCAGCAGCACGGTCTGTTTCGCTAGATCTTCTCCACCGGCGCATACCTCAGCAGCAACCGCTTCACGCCGTCGGTGCCGAAGTCGATCGAGGCCACCGACTTCTCGCCCGCTCCCTCGGTCGCGACCACGGTGCCGAGCCCGAAGCTGTCGTGCTGGACGCGGTCGCCGGCAGCGAGCACGGGGATCTCTCGGGCCGGTTTGGCCTTGCGTGCCGCATCGGCACGCGCCGCCGCGGCGGAGAAGTTGCGTCTCCCCGTGGAGGTGGGGGTGCCCAGCCCGCGAGGCTGCTGGCCGCGATCGCCCCACGAGGTGTCATCAGAGTAGCCGGGTCGATGCCAGGCCGTCTGCTCGGCCTCGGTCCGGCGCCAATCGACCAGGTCGACCGGCAGTTCGGCGAGGAACCTCGAGGCCGGATTGTGGGAGGGAGCACCCCACGCCGACCTGACCAGCGCTCGGGAGACATAGAGCCGCTCGCGGGCGCGGGTGAGACCCACATAGGCCAGGCGCCGCTCCTCTTCGAGTTCTGGACGATCCCCCAGCGATCGCGAGTGCGGGAAGATGCCGTCTTCGAGTCCGGTGAGGAAGACCACCGGGAACTCCAGACCCTTGGCGGTGTGCAGGGTCATCAAGGTGACGACGCCGTCGTCGTCGTCGGGGATCTGGTCGGCATCGGCCACCAGCGAGACCCGCTCGAGGAAGTCACCGAGCCCGGGTTCGACGAACCCGGCGTCGACATCCGTCGGGTCGGCCGAGGGCCCGGCGACCGGGTCGTCGCTGAACTCGCGGGCGACTGCGACGAGTTCGGCGAGGTTCTCTTCACGGGTCTCGTCCTGGGGGTCCGTGGACTCCTCCAGGACCTTGAGGTAGCCGCTGCGCTCCAAGACGGTCTCGAGGACCACGTCGGCGCGCTCGCCCGCCGCGACCATCGACTGGAGTTCCTCGACCATGGCCACGAACGCCTTGATCGGGATCAGCGACCTGTTCGCCAGCCCGGGCGCTTCCTCGGCGCGACGCAGCGCCTCCCAGAAGGTCAGGCGCTCGGCTTCGGCCAGCGCCTGCACACAGGCCACCGACCGATCACCGATGCCGCGTTTGGGGGTGTTGAGGATCCGGCGCAACGAGATCTCATCGGACGGGTTGGCCAGCAGACGCAGGTAGGCGAGGGCATCGCGGATCTCGCGGCGCTCATAGAACCGCACACCGCCCACGACCCGATAGGGCTGACCGGTGCGGATGAAGGTCTCTTCAAAGACCCGCGACTGGGCGTTGGTGCGATAGAAGACGGCCACGTCGGCGGCGCGCACCTCGGAGTCCTTGCCCAGTTTCACGATCTCGCCGGCCACGAATCGTGCCTCGTCGTGCTCGTCGTCGGCGACGTACCCGACGATGCGTTCGCCGTCGCCGGCATCGGACCAGAGCCGCTTGGGCTTGCGGCCCTCGTTGTTGCCGATGACCGCGTTGGCGGCGGTGAGGATGGTCTGGGTGGAGCGGTAGTTCTGCTCGAGCAGGATCGTGCGGGCGTCGGGGAAGTCGTCCTCGAAATCGAGGATGTTGCGGATGCTCGCCCCCCGGAAGGCATAGATCGACTGGTCGGCGTCACCGACGACCATCAGTTCGGCCGGCGCGACCATCGGGCCGTCGGTCTCGGGTCGCTCCTCGAGTCGGGCGGCACCGAGTTGGTGGATCAGGGCGTACTGCGCGTGGTTGGTGTCTTGGTACTCATCGACCAGGACGTGCCGGAACCTGCGGCGATAGGTCTCCAGGACGTCGGGGAACTCCGCGAACAGGTGCACGGTGAGCATGATCAGGTCGTCGAAGTCGAGGGCATTGGCCTGGCGCAGCCGGCGTTGGTAGTGGGCGTAGGCCTCGGCCTGGATCTGCTCCACCTTGGAACCCGCCTGGTCGGCGGCATCCTGCTCGTCGCGCAGTTCGTTCTTGTGGTTGGAGACCGCGTGCAGCAGCCCACCGGGCGGGAAGCGCTTGGCGTCGAGGTCCATGTCCTGGGCCACCAGCGCCATCAATCGCTTCTGGTCGGCGGCGTCATAGATCGAGAACGTCTTGGCATAGCCGAGGCGCTCGATCTCCTTGCGCAGGATCCGCACGCACGCCGAGTGGAACGTCGAGACCCACATCATCCGCGCCCGCCGGCCGACGAGGTCCTCGACCCGCTCCTTCATCTCGGCGGCGGCCTTGTTGGTGAAGGTGATCGCGAGAATCGAACCCGGGTGCGCCTTGCGTTCAGAGACGATCCAGGCGATCCGCCGCGTCAGCACTCGCGTCTTGCCCGAACCCGCGCCGGCGACCACGAGCAGCGGCGCGCCCTCGTGCATCACCGCCTCGCGCTGAGGCTCGTTGAGACCCGCCAGCAGCAGGTCGCGGCTGGGCGTGCGCGCAGGGTCCTGGGCGGGAGAATCGAGGTTCTCGAGGCCAGGGAGTGATTCGGTCGTCATGCCGCCACAACCCTACGGCGGACCACCCCCACGAGAATCGTTCAGGGCGGCGGACTAGATGTTGGGTCGGGGGGTCCCGCCCTGGATCGAGCGTTGGGCGAAGACCTCTTCCTCGCTGTGGGCCTGTAGTTCGCTGATCGCAGGCGTGCGCCGACCCAGTGGATGAGCCCGTCCGCTGCTCCACCACGCCAGGCCGAACCCGACCAGAACCACCACACCAACGATGATCGCGACGATCATGGGAGCCTCCCTGGTTCCGACTCGCCCCTAGGGGCGGGCCCTCCCCCATTGTCCCACGTTCAGTCGGCCTGCACGAGGGCCACCAACACCGATCAGCGACCCGACCGCGGGACGCCGAACACGTTCGTCTTCATCGCCAGCGAGTCGTACTCGCCGAAGTCGGGATGCGAGTGACCCCTGGGGCGCGCGCGGCCACTGCTCCACCACGCCACGCCGAAGCCAACCACCACAACCGCACCAACGATGATCGCGACGATCATGCGAGCCTCCTGAGCCCACCGACC
>JBFIDC010000165.1:0-7512 GCA_041581495.1 Nocardioides sp.
CGACCACTCGTGCCGAGCCACAGCGAGACCGTCATCTCCTCGATCGGGTACGGCGAGTAGGCCGGCTGCTTGAGCAGGGCCATCAGTCGCTGACCGCGGTCGAGTTGCTGACGCGAGGCCGCGTCGAGGTCGGAGGCGAACATCGCGAAGGCCTCCATGGCGCGGAACTGGGCCAGGTCGACCTTGAGCGAACCGGTCACTGCCTTCATCGCCTTGGTCATCGCCGCACCACCCACGCGGGACACCGAGACACCCACGTCGATGGCGGGGCGCTGGTTGGCCGCGAACAGGTCGGACTGCAAGAAGATCTGACCGTCGGTGATCGAGATGACGTTGGTCGGGATGTAGGCCGAGACGTCGTTGGCCTTGGTCTCGATGATCGGCAGGCCGGTCATCGAGCCGGAGCCCAGATCCTTGGACAGCTTCGCGCAGCGCTCGAGCAGGCGGCTGTGCAGGTAGAAGACGTCACCGGGGTACGCCTCGCGACCCGGCGGACGACGCAGCAGCAGCGACACGGCGCGGTAGGCCTCGGCCTGCTTGGTCAGGTCGTCGAAGACGATCAGAACGTGCTTGCCGTCATACATCCAGTGCTGGCCGATGGCCGAGCCGGTGTAGGGCGCGAGGTACTTGAACCCGGCCGAGTCGGAGGCGGGCGAGGCCACGATGGTGGTGTACTCGAGCGCGCCGGCCTCCTCCAGGGCGCCACGCACGGCGGCGATGGTCGAGCCCTTCTGGCCGATGGCGACATAGATGCAGCGCACCTGCTTGGTCGGGTCGCCCGACTCCCAGTTCTGCTTCTGGTTGATGATCGTGTCGATCGCGATCGTCGTCTTGCCGGTCGAACGGTCACCGATGATCAGCTGGCGCTGACCGCGGCCGATGGGGGTCATCGAGTCGATGGCCTTGATCCCGGTCGCCAGCGGCTCGTGCACCGACTGGCGCGCCATCACGCCCGGCGCCTGGAGCTCCAGGGCACGACGCTCGGTGGACTCGATGTCGCCGAGGCCGTCGATGGGGGTACCGAGCGGGTCGATGACCCGGCCCATGAAGCCGTCACCAACGGGAACCGAGAGGATCTCGCCGGTACGACGCACCGTCTGGCCCTCTTCGAGCTTGTCGAAGTCACCGAGGACGACGACACCGATCTCGCGCGTGTCGAGGTTCAGGGCGATACCCAGCGTGCCGTCCTCGAACTCGAGGAGTTCGTTGGCCATGGCCGAGGGCAGGCCCGTGACGCGAGCGATGCCGTCTGCACACTGCGCGACGGTGCCGACCTCTTCCTTGCTGGCCGCCGACGGCTTGTAGTCGTCGACGTACTTCTGGAGCGCGTCGCGGATCTCCTCCGGGCGGATCGAGAGCTCCGTCATGTGTTGTGCCTCTTCCCTGAACTCGTGGTGCCTGATAAGTCGTGTGCTGATCTGGAGTGCTTGGTATGAAGTGCGGTGAGCCGGTCCGGCTAGCCGGCGATCCGACGACGGGCGTCGTCGAGCCGGCTGGAAACGCTGCCGTCGATGACGTCGTCACCGATCTCGACCCGCAGTCCCCCGACGAGGAACGGGTCGAGGACCACGTGCAACTGCACGGTGGTGCCGTACTGCTTGCTGAGCGCACCTGCCAACCGCTGCAGATCCGCGTCGCTGAGCTCCCGGGCGGTGGTCACCGTGACAACCGTCTCCTGGACCGCTTCGGCCGCGACCTCGAGGAACTCCGCCAACGTCTTGTCGACGCTGCCGTTCCCGCGTGCGATCGCCTGGTTGACCAGGGTCTCGGTGGGACCTTCGACCTTGCCCGCGAGCAGACCGGAGATCAGTTGGGTGCGGTCAGCGACCGATCGGGCCTGGTCGGACAACGCCGAACGCAGGTCCGGGTTGGCCTGAACCGTGCGGCGAATGGCGAACAGTTCATCGCCCACCGTGTGCCCCTTGGCGCCGGCCGACCTCACGGTGGTCAACACCGCAACCCGCTCGAGAGCGGTGGCCAGGTCACTGGCCGAGGTCCACCGTCGCGATGCCGCGTCAGCGATCAACCCGGCGGCCGCCTCGCCCACCGACGACCCGAAGATCGTGGTGGCCAGTCCGGCCTTGCTCTGACCCTCGACGGAGTTGTCGGTCAACGCACGGCGCAGCGCCGGGTCCGACCGGAGCACGCCGACGATCCCGAACAACTGCTCACCGAGGGTGGCCTGGTCAGCCTGGCTGGCCGTACTGCTGAGGTCCCCGACCCGCTCGGTGAGCGCGGCCAGGGCCTCGGCGGAAGCGCCTCTCAACATCAGGACGTCGCTCCATTCGAGGACGACTCCAGCGTCTCGAGGTCGGCCAGGAAGCGGTCGACCACTCGCGTGCTGCGCTCGTCATCTTCGAGGCTCTCGCCCACGATGCGCCCAGCCAGCGTGGTCGCCAGCGTGCCCACCTCGGCACGAAGCGAGGTCATGGCCTGCTGACGCTCGGCGGTGACCTGCGCGTGGGCGTGCTCGACGATGCGAGCCGCTTCGGCGTTGGCCTGCTCGCGCATCTCGGCGATGATCGCGCCACCCTGCGCACGAGCCTCCTCGCGGATGCGAGCAGCCTCCTTGCGAGCGTCGGCGATCTGAGCCTTGAACTCTTCCTCTGCGCCCTTGGCCTCGGCCTTGGCCTCGTCCAACTCGGCGAACTCTGCTCGGATCGCCTCCTGACGACGCTCCATCGCCCGGTTGATCGGCGGGATGATGTATTTCGCGAGCAGGAAGAACAACAGGAGGAATGCCGCGAGCTCGACAAAGAACGTCGCGTCGGGCACCAAGAAGTTGCTGGTGCCCTCCTCTTCGCCTTCTCCTGAGGCGGCCGCCAGCACCAGCGGCGCCAGCGATGCCGTGAACGCCATGATCAGCTTGCGCCGAGGACGAAGACGAACAGAGCCATGAACGCGAGGTTGATGAAGAACATCGCCTCGACCAGGCCGACCGTCAAGAAGAAGATGGTCTGAAGTCGACCCTGGGCCTCAGGCTGACGGGCGACTCCCTCGATGTAGGACGCACCGGCCAGGCCGTCACCGACACCAGCACCGATAGCGCCACCAGCAAGGGCGATTCCGCCGCCGATGAAGGCACCTGCCAACTCGACTGAACCTTCTGCTGCCATTGAACTTTTCTCCTCAATTAGCGCGCCGCAAGGACGCTTGATTTACCTCTGGTAGCGAGTCGACCGGGTGGTCAGCTCACTGGAACGGGGACCGACTCCTCGGAGTCGGCGTCGTCGTGCTGCTCGTGCTCATCGTGCTCGTCGCCGTGGCCAGCACCAGCCATGGCGAAGTACAAGACAGTCAACAGCGCGAAGATGAACGCCTGGATGACCGCGATCGCTCCGCCGAAGGCCTTCCACAGGATTTCGGGCATCCACAGAACATAGATCGGCATCAGCGTGATCAGCGCCAACATGATGCCGCCGGCGAAGATGTTGCCGAACAGACGCAAGGCCAGCGTGATCGGCTTGATCAGTTCCTCAAGAAGGTTGAGGGGGAACATGATCGGGAACGGCTCGAAGAAGTGCTTCAGGTAGCCCTTGAGGCCCTTCTGGCGAATCCCGTAGGTCCACACGCTGAGGATGGTCACGGCCGCCAGCGCGTAGGTGAGGTTGGTGTCGGCGGTGGGCACCGAGAGCAGGTGCGTGCCGTCGCTGACGCGCAGCGGGAACAGTTCGATCCAGTTGGCGAACAGGATGAAGAAGAACAGCGAGATGCCCAGCGGGGCCACGTAGGGGTGCACCCGCCCCAGGTTGTCCTCGACCTGGCTGTTGACCTGACCGACGACGGCCTCCCAGATCATCTGGACCTTGGTCGGCACGTGGTCGTCGGGGTCGCGGGTCAGCGCGCGGCGGGCCACGAGGCCGAGCAGGAGCACAGCTCCGCCGGCGATCAGGGTGGAGATGATCGTGTCTGCGTGGACCGTGTAGCCCGCGAGCACCCACTCGCTGTGGTGGCCGATCTCGATCGTCGTGCCCTCAGCCGGAGCTTCGTCGGTGAACGACTTGACGATGCCGATCACAAAGGCGACGACGGCCAGGACCAGGGCGCCGTTGCGGACATTGCGCAGCGTCATTGCTTCTTCAGCTCCTTCAACAGCGGGACAGTGGTCATCACGAGCGCGATGAGCCGAAAGACGGCCAACCCCAAGAGGAGCCCGATCCCGTCGGGCCACCACACCACGGCCAGCGCAACCGCGACCAGGGTCAGGACCAGCAGGCGGACAAGGGTCGAGCGAAGCATGGTGGAACGGCTGGGCTGATCACCGTTGGTGATGATGCGCAGCAGCCAGAACTCGGTGGCCAGGTGATTGGCGAGCCCGAGACCGACGCCGACGGCGATGGCCGTTGCGAGCCGCCACTCGCCGAACTGGCCGGCGACCCAGAATGCGGCGATGCCCAGGGCCAGCGCCACCAGGCAGATCTTGCGCTGATCGCGCAGCACGGTCAGCAGCGAGGCCTTGCCCGGCTGGGGCTGCTCCGCGGCGTCGACCGACGCGTCGTGAGGGGCTTGGGTCATCAGGCAGCCACCTCAGCGCAGCGCCGCGCGGACGCGGACCCAGAAGCCGAGTGCGCCGGCGACCATGCCGAGCGCGATGCCGATGAGAGTGAAGACCGGCGTGCTGTCGAACGCATCGTCGATGAGGAGCCCAAGAACAAGTCCGAAGACGACAGCGCCGGCGAGCATGCCACCGATTCCGACCAGGTCACGGCCTCGCAGGCCACCTTCGGTCGGCTCATCGGCCATTCACCCGCGTCACTTTCCTTGGTGGTGCCACCAACTCCGGGGGCCGCTGTTGCGGCCGCATGCACGATGTCGCCAGCACCAGCAGACGAGCGATCCGGGCGCGGCGACGCCGCGAAGTTACCACAGGGATCCACGGTGCTGAACCGGGGGATCGCCATGGTGTCGGCCCGCTCTTTCTGGGTCGGTTTCGGGTGCTTGTGAAAAGTAGCACAAAGTCCCGGAGGGGGTGGAATCAGGGGTCCCCTCCGGCCCCGGAGACGCGGCGAAAGCCGATCGTTCGGCTCAGAGGTCGTGCAGGGCCATGTGCGGCTTGCGGATGATCGGGATGATCACGGTCAAGGTGATCGCCACGACGGTTCCCCCCGCCAACATCACCCACACCAGGGTCCGACCGGGGTACAGACTGATCAGCACCGCACCGAGGGAGGCCAGCGCGGCCCACATCCACATGATCAGCACCGCGCGACGATGGCTGTGGCCGATCTCGAGCAGTCGATGGTGCAGATGCAACTTGTCAGGGCTGAACGGTGACCTCAGGTCGAACCACCCGCGTCTGACCACCGCCATCACCAGGTCCACCAGCGGAACGACGAGGATGAAGATCGGCAGCAGGATCGGGAGCAACGCCGTCAGCAGACTGGTCTGAGAGACCGAACCCAACAGACCCGGAGGGAACTGCCCCGAGAAGGTGACCACGCTGGCGGAGAAGACCAGGCCGATCAGCATCGAGCCGCTGTCACCCATGAACAGCCGCGCCGGGTGGAAGTTGTGCACGAGGAACCCCACGCACGCGCCGGCCAGTGCGGCACTGAGCAACGCGGCGGTGGTGGCGCGCGGCAGGTCGTTGATGCGGGTCACCTGGTAGCAGAACAGGAAGAACGACATCGCTCCGATGCCCACGACACCTGCCGCGAGCCCGTCGAGACCGTCGACGAAGTTGACCGCGTTGATGGTGGCCACCACCAAGAAACCGGTCAGCACGGCGCTCTGGGTCGGGTCCAGGGCGAAGATCACGTCGTCGGTCCAGGTGAAGTAGACGAACTGGATGCCGAAGACGATCAACAACCCGGCCGCAAGCACCTGCCCACCCAGCTTGGTCAAGGCGTCCAACTCGAAGAGGTCGTCGAGGACGCCGACGGCACAGATGAGCGCGCCCGCGAGAAGCACCACGCCGGCGTCACGGAAGACGAAGGGGTCACTGCCGGAGAGGAACGGCAACTGCCGAGCCACGACGTAGGCGGCCAGCATCCCGCCGAGCATCGCCAGCCCACCCAGGTAGGGGATCGGCTCGGCGTGGACGTCGCGATCTCGGACTCTGGCCACCGCACCGGTACGCAGCGCGATCTCGCGGGCCACGACCGTGAGCAGATAGGTCACCGACGTGGCGACGAGGAAGACCAGCAAGTACTCACGCACGCGGGCTAGTCCTCGTCGTCATCGTCGTCATCGTCGTCGTCGGGCTCCTCGCCCTCTTCGACCAGGGTGGCTCCGTGGGGCTCGAGCACCTGGTTGAGAGCATCCAGTGACAGTGCACCGACCCGGAGCACGCGTCCCTGGCTGCTGGTGACATCAACGATCGTGGAGGCCTGGGCGTGCGGTGAGGGTCCGCCATCGACCAGCACGTCGCAGAACTCGCCCAGCATCTGCTCGGCCTGGTCCGCGTCGGTGGCAGCGGGGTCACCAGAGGTGTTGGCCGAACTCACCGCCAGGGGGCCGGTGCGTTCCAGGATCTCCAAGGTGATCTCGTGGTCCGGCATCCGCACCGCCACCGTTCCGCGGGTGTCGCCGAGGTCCCACTGCAGGGACGACTGGGCATGGCAGACCAACGTCAGCGGACCGGGCCAGAACTCCTCGATCAGGGTGCGCGCGTAGCCGGGCACCCGGACCGCCAGGGCGTCGAGGGTCGTGGCGGCCGAGACCAGCACCGGTGGCGGCATCTCGCGGCCGCGTCCCTTGGCCTCCAGGAGGTCGGCGACCGCCTCGTGATCGAAGGCATCGGCTGCGACGCCATAGACGGTGTCGGTGGGAAGCAGGACCAGTCCGCCCCGCTGGATCGCCAGGCTCGCGGCTGAGACCGCTTCCTCTCGCTCCTGCGGGCTGCTCGTCGAGTAGCGCTCGCTCACCGCGGGGTCCCCGGCGTCTCCATCACGCCTGTCATGGTGCCAGCCTCGCGGTCGTGAAGCGTGCGCGGCCCGCCAGGTCCCGGTGGTCACGTACGTCGATCCAACGCTCGAGCGCGGCAAAGACCGCCGGCACCGAGTCGCCCTGCACGTCGGCGTGCTCCACCCCGACCACTCCCCCGGGTCGCAGCAGTCGACTCGCTCGCTTGGCCAACAATCGAATGGCATCGAGACCGTCGTCGCCGGAGAACAACGCCAGGTGCGGATCGTGGTCCCGGGCCTCGGGCGCCACCGATTCCCAGGCGTCCAGGGGCACATAGGGGGGATTGCACACGACCACGTCGACCTGGCCGAGAAGGTCGTCGAAGGCGACCGCGAAGTCGCCCTCACGGAGGTCGACCTCGGTCGCCGCCAGGTTGATCTCGGCCCACCGATGCGCGGCGGGGTCGAGTTCGACAGCATGGACCCGGGCATGCGGGGCCTCGTCGGCGACACTGCGTGCGATGGCACCCGAGCCGGTGCACAGGTCGACGACCACCGGGTCGGGGCGCTCGAGGGCCGCCGCGATGGCCCAGCCGGCGAGCAGTTCGGTTTCGGGGCGGGGAACGAAGACTCCCGGACCGACCCTGAGCTCGACCCGCCGGAAGCC
>JBFIDC010000166.1:0-7508 GCA_041581495.1 Nocardioides sp.
CTGGCGGCGGCGCTCGCGACGCTTCTGTTCGCGCATGAGGGCAGCGGCTCGTTCGGCTCTGGCTTGCTGGTTCTTCTTCGACATGGGTCGGGCTCCTATTCGCTGGACTCGGCGCGTGCGACGTCGGCGTCGTCGGGTTCCTCGGGCTCATCGGGCTCGTCGGGTTCGTCCTCCTCGAGAGCGACGAACAGGTCATCGGGGGCCCGGCCCAGGATCACCGAGTCCAGGGCCCACTTCGAACCGCGCAGCCACACCAAGAACGCCGAGAGGGCGAACAGGCCCGCATCTCGCGCGATCTCCCAGGGGTAGAGCGCGGCGGCACCCGCCTTGGCTCCGCCACCGCCGAAGCACCCGCATTCGATCTCGATGCCGCGCACCCACACCGAGGCGATCCCGATGACGAAGGCGAGGAACAACAAGGCGGACACGGCCGCAGCAGCCCGCGTCAGCAACCCGAGGATGAGCATGAGACCGACGACGATCTCGAGAACCGGCAGCAGATGCCCCACGGTTGGCACCACTGCCTCGGGCAGCAACTGGTACGCGCGGACGGCGCGGACGCTCTCATAGGGGTCCGCGAGCTTCAGGGCACCCGCCACGATCCAGACCCCACCGACCACCAGGCGAGCGATCAAGCCGAGCCACTGCTTCATGCTCAGAGCCTAGGTGAGCATTCCGAGAATGCACTGAACGGGGTGCGGGCGCGTTCGCGAGGGAACTCGACGGGCGTAGTGTGCCCGTCGTGAGTGAGCGACTTGTCTGGATCGACTGCGAAATGACCGGGCTGGACATGGAGACCGATGCCCTGGTCGAAGTGGCCGCACTGGTGACCGACTTCGATCTGAACGTGCTGGGAGAAGGCATCGACATCGTGATCAAGCCTTCGCAGGAGTCCATCGACCAGATGGGTGACTACGTCCGCAACATGCATCAGACCTCCGGTCTGCTCCACGAACTGGCCGCCGGAGTGAGTCTTGCCGAGGCCGAACGCCAGGTGTTGTCCTACATCCGCAAGCACTGCAAGGAGGGTTCCCGCCCTCCCCTGGCCGGCAACACCGTCGCCACCGACCGGGCCTTCCTGAGCCGGGACATGCCGACCCTGGAGTCGTTCTTGCACTATCGGATCGTCGACGTCTCCTCGATCAAGGAGCTGTCACGACGTTGGTTCCCGCGGGCCTACTACCAGGCCCCCTCCAAGCGCGGCAACCATCGTGCACTGGCCGACATCCAAGAGAGCATCGAAGAACTGCGCTACTACCGCGAGGCGGTCTTCGTGCCCTCGCCAGGACCCAACAGCGACACGGCCAGAGCCCTCGCCAACAAGCACGGCGGCGCCCTGACCGGCCTATCGGGACCCGGCTACGAGGAGCACGCATCGCAGGGTTGAACCCGACCTCGAGGCGAGCCTGACGCTCGAGCACGCCACCGATTGCTCGCCGGTCCTTGCCGTCCCATAGAATCCCGTTCGGCCCTGGCTGGTCCAGGGCGCATGGTGGGTGTAGCTCAGCTGGTAGAGCGCCGCGTTGTGGTCGCGGATGTCGCGGGTTCAAGTCCCGTCACTCACCCCAGTCGACGAGCCCCTGTCCCGCGCATGCGGGGTCAGGGGCTCGTGGCGTTCTCAGCCGTGTCAGGATCGTGCTCACGTCGTGATGTGACATCACGAATCCGAGCCGGGCACAGCCACACCACGGGAGTTTTTGACTTGGCCACGATGCACCCCTGCAAGAAGGTCGACCTCGACTTCTTCGACAGCGCCCCCATGACCTTCACCAACACAGTGAGCATCTCGCTCGCCCCGGAGGAACTCTTCGACTTCCTCGCCCGGGCCGACACGTGGTCGCGCTGGGCGAAGGTCATCACCGACGTCGAGTACACCTCGCCAGAGCCTCGCGGCGTCGGGACGACTCGCGTGGTGACCATGCGCGGCGGCATCGTCGGCGATGAGGAGTTCCTGGCTTGGGAGCCGGGTGTCCACCTGGCCTTCCGCTTCAACTCCAGTTCGACCAGCACCCTCGTCGCCTTCCTCGAGGACTACCGGATCGTGCCGACCGAGACCGGTTGCGATCTGACCTGGTCCCTGGCCCAAGAGACGAAGGGCGCATCGAAGTTCCTCAGCCCCGTCACCCGCCCGCTGACCAACATGATGTTCAAGCACTTCTTGAAGAACCTCCAGAAGGTGACTGCGGCTCCAGCATCGACGTGGTGACCTGGGCCGGGTGACCACCCGCGCACCGAGGCGTGCGGTGTGAGGGTCCTCTCACCCACGCCGGGCCGCGCGAGAGGTAAGGTTAGGCGTCCCTAACCAAGCCATTGGAAGGCCACCCCCATGCGAAGCGCGCTGGCCGCCCTCACCGCCGCCGTCTTGACCACTCCCCTGCTAGCCGGGTGCGGGGTGGGTGACGACGGACCCTTCATCACCGTCTACAACGCCCAGCACGAGGAACTGCTCGAAGCCGTCGCGCCGATCTTCGAGGAAGAGACCGGCATCGAGGTCAAACTGCGCAGCGGCAAGGACCTCGAACTGGCCAACCAGATCGTGCAAGAAGGCGACGCATCGCCGGCCGACGTCTTCCTCACGGAGAACTCCCCGGCCATGACGATGGTGGCCAATGCCGGGCTCTTCGCGCCGGTCGCGACCGAGACGCTCGCGCTGATTCCGGAGGCCTACGTGCCCTCCGACAAGACGTGGCTCGGTTTCATCGCGCGCTCGACCGTCCTCGTCTACAACACCGACGCCGTGTCCGAGGCGGATCTGCCCGAGTCGCTGATGGACCTCGCCACTCCCGAGTGGGCCGGCCGAGTCGGCTTCTCGCCGACCGGGGCGGACTTCCAGGCCATTGTCAGCGCCGTGGTCGCGACCGAGGGCGCTGACGCGGCGCGCGAGTGGATCGAGACCCTGGCCGAGAACGGTCGCGTCCTGGAGAACAACCTGGTCGTGATGAAGGCAGTCAACGACGGTGAGGTCGACGCCGGGATCATCTACCACTACTACTGGTACCGCGACCAGGCCGAAGCCGGCGAGAACAGCGACAACGCGCGCCTGCACTTCTTCGGCAACCAGGACCCGGGAGCGTTCGTCAGCGTCTCCGGTGCCGGAGTACTGGCATCCAGCGAGAAGCAGGACGACGCCCAGGAGTTCGTGAACTTCCTGGCCGGCGAGACAGGTCAGCAAGCGATCGCGGACTCCTACGCGCTGGAGTACCCACTCAACCCCGCAGTCTCCTTGGCCCCACCGGTCAAACCGTTCAGCGAACTCGACCCCCCGACGCTCGACATCTCGACGCTCAACAGCGAGGTCGTGATCGAGATGATGCAGGACGTGGGCCTGTTGTGAGCACCACCCTCGATCGCGCGATGGAGGTGCCGGCGGCGCCGACCCCGCCCCCACGGCAACGCAGCCCGCGCGCCCTGCTGGCTGCCGGCGTCGTTGTTGCCGCACTCGCGCTCGTGCCCTTGGGCTTCGTCCTGACCTACACGGTGATCATCGGCCCGAGCGAGGCATGGAGCCTGATCGCGCGACCGCGCGTGCGCACACTCTTGGGCAACACGGTCTCGTTGGTGGTGGCCTGCACGATCACCAGCAGCATTCTGGGCGTCGCCAGCGCCTGGGTCGTCGAGCGCACCGACCTCCCCGCGCGTCGACTGTGGCACGGCCTCCTGGTTGCACCCCTGGCCATCCCGGCGTTCGTCAACAGCTACAGCTGGTCGAGCCTGTTCACGGGCGTGCACGGCTTCACCGGCGCGCTCCTGGTGATCACGCTCTCCTACTACCCGTTGGTCTATCTGCCCGTAGTGGCGATGCTGCGCGGCCTCGATCCAGCACTGGAGGAGACCTCCCTGTCGCTGGGGCACAGCCGGACCACGTCCTTCTTCCGCGTCGTGTTGCCGCAACTGCGTCCGGCTCTCCTCGGCGGCGGACTGCTGGTCTCGCTCCACCTGCTGGCCGAGTTCGGCGCACTCCAGATGCTTCAGTTCCCGACCTTCACCACCGCGATCTATGACCAATACAGCTCGACCTTCAACGGCGCAGCGGCCAACATGCTCGCCGTCGTCTTGGTCCTGGCGTGCTTGGTGATCCTCGTCGGCGAACTCCGCCTGCGCGGGCATCGCCGCTACTCACGGGTCGCCCACGGGGCCGCGCGCCCCGCCGAGCCGATCGCCCTGGGGCGGACAGCCGCGCCGGTTGCCCTGCTCCTCGCGGGCCTGGTCGGCCTCGCGCTCGGCCTGCCCACCTACAGCCTGATCCACTGGCTCCGGGTCGGCTCGTCCACCGAGTTCCCGCTGGGCGACCTCGCCGCCGCAGCGGGCACATCATTGGGCCTCGGGGCCGCCGCGGCCGCGCTCACCGTGTTGATCGCCATGCCCGCCGCTTGGCTCGCCGTGCGCTATCCGGGGCTGGCGAGCAACCTGGTGGAACGCAGCACCTACATCGCCAACGCCCTGCCCGGGATCGTGGTGGCACTTGCCCTGGTGACCGTCTCGATCCGCGTCGTGCAGCCGATCTATCAGACGCTGGCGCTGCTGCTCCTGGCCTACGCCATCATGTTCCTGCCGCGAGCGGTGGTCAGCGTGCGAGCTGCGCTCGAGCAGGCTCCCATCGTGCTCGACCAGGTCTCCCACAGCCTCGGAGTCGGCCCCATCTCGACGGCCCGCCGGGTCACCTTGCCGCTGATCGCCCCCGGGATCGGGGCCGGTGCGGCGCTGGTGTTCCTCGCCGTCTCGACCGAACTGACCGCAACCCTGATGCTGGCGCCGATCGACACGACCACCCTGGCGACCCGGTTCTGGTCGGAGTCGTCGTCGGTGGCCTACGGCGCCGCGGCTCCCTACGCCATCCTCATGGTGCTGATCTCCATCCCCGCCGCGGTTCTGCTGGGGCGGCACGCCACCTTGTCCAACCTCACCTCGGATGTGACGCGATGACCCGCCTCGAGATCGACGCAGTCAACAAGTCCTTCGGCGACGTGCACGCTGTCGACTCGGTCGACCTGGTGGTCCCCGAGGAATCGATGACCGCCGTGCTCGGCCCCTCGGGGTGCGGCAAGACGACCCTCCTGCGTCTGGTGGCCGGGTTCCTGGTCCCCGACTCGGGCACCATCCGCTTCGGCGAGACGATCGTGGCCGGTGCCGGCCGGGTCGTGCCGCCGCAGCGCCGCAAGGTCGGCTACGTCCCTCAAGAGGGAGCACTGTTCCCGCACCTGGACGTCGCCGCCAACATCGGGTTCGGACTCCCTCGTGCTCGGCGCCGCTCCGCCCGGATCGGCCAGATGCTCGACCTGGTCGAACTACCCGCCCACTACGCCGAGCGGTTCCCCCACGAACTGTCCGGAGGCCAACAGCAACGAGTGGCGCTGGCCCGCGCACTGGCCCCCGAACCGCAGGTGGTCCTGCTCGACGAACCCTTCTCCTCCCTTGACGCCTCGCTGCGCATCGCCACCGGCCACGCGGTGGTGCGCGCACTGCGCGCGGCCCGCGCCACGGCCGTCCTGGTCACCCACGACCAGGACGAAGCGCTCAGCCTGGCCGACCAGGTGGCCGTCATGCGTCGCGGACGCGTCGTGCAGGCGGCACCGCCGCGGGATGTCTATCGCTCCCCGGTGGATATCGAGGTCGCCCGGTTCGTCGGCGGCGCCGCTGTGCTGCCGGCGACCATTCGCGCCGGGCGCGCCGTCACGGCCCTGGGCGAGGTCGCGGTCGCGAGCGCGGTGAAGGACGGGGCCGCCGAGGTGCTGATCCGCCCCGAGCAGGTGCTGCTCGGTGCTGAGGGGTCCGGTGTCAAGGCCCACGTCGACGCGGTCGGTTACTACGGCCACGACGCCTCGGTCACGCTGACCCTGCTGCCGGACGGCCCGACCCTGGCCGCCCGGGTCAACGGGTTGGACGTGCCGGCGACCGGCGCCACCGTGGCCATCACCGTGGCCGGCCCGGTGGTGGCGTTCCAGTGACGATCCTGCTCGCACCCGACAGTTCCCGACGGGTCGCGATCATCGACCTGTCCAGGTACGGAGCGCGTCCGGCTCTGGTCCACGGCGACCGCACCACGACGTACGCCGAACTGAGCCAGCGGGTGGACGAGTTCGCCGCGCGGGTGCTCGGCCCGACTCGACGTCTGGTCCTGATCGAGGGCGCCAACCACCCCGATGCCCTGGTGCCCTATCTCGCGGCGCTGAACCACGGACACGTCGCGCTGCTGGTGCCCGATGACGGCGAGCAGCACTCACGGGAGATGCTCGAGGCCTACAACCCCGATGTCGTCGTCCGACGGCGAGGTGATGCGTGGGAGCCCCAGATCCGTCGAACCGGGTCGGCCCACGAGCTGCATCCCGACCTGGCGCTGCTGTTGAGCACGTCGGGGTCGACGGGGTCCGCCAAGTTGGTCCGGCTGTCGGCAGACAACGTGCGCAGCAACGCGTCGAGCATCGCCGGCTTCCTGCGGCTGAGCGGCGCCGATCGCGCGGCCACCTCGCTCCCCATGCACTACTGCTACGGGCTGTCTGTCATCAACAGCCACCTGTCTGCCGGCGCGAGCCTGCTCCTCACCGAGCGGTCGGTGCTCGAACCGTGCTTCTGGAACGAGTTCGACCGGGCGCGGGCGACCTCGTTCGCCGGCGTGCCCCACACCTTCGAGTTGCTCGACCACGCCGGCTTCGGGCAGCGACAGCACCCCTCGCTGCGCTATGTGACTCAGGCCGGCGGGCGGCTTGCCCCGGATCTGGTCGTCAAGTTCGCGACCTGGGGAAGGCAGCAGGGCTGGGACCTCGTCGTGATGTACGGCCAGACCGAGGCAACAGCCCGGATCGCCTACCTCCCCCCTGCCCTGGCGGCCGAGCGACCCGAGGCCATCGGGGTGCCGATCCCCGGTGGATCGCTGCGCGTCGAACCGCTCCGCGACCGTGACGCCGAGGACGGCGTCGGTGAACTCGTCTACTCCGGTCCCAACGTCATGCTCGGATATGCCGAGACCGCGGAAGACCTCGCCTTGGGGAGGACCGTCCATGAACTCCGGACCGGCGACCTTGGCCGGGTTCGCGACGGACTCTTCGAGATCACCGGACGGACCGGACGCTTCGCCAAGGTCTTCGGCCTGCGTATCGACCTGGATCGGATCGAGACCCTGGCCTCGACGCCGCGGACTCCGGTGTGGTGTGTCGCCGAGGATGAGACCGTCCACGCGTTCACCACCCGAGCCCGGCTCGTCGAATCCGTGCGGGGGCGAGTCGCGCAGGCATCCGGGCTCCCCCCACGATCCATCCGAGTCTCGGTGCTCGATGAACTGCCGCTGACCCGCACCGGCAAGCGGAATCACGCCGAACTCACCCGGCAGGCGCAGATGGTGTCCAACACCCCTGCGGCCCCGGGCGAGACCGCGTCGGGGGCCGAGGAGATCCGCGACGAGTTCGTCCTGGTGCTCGGCCGCCCGGACGCGACCATCGAGTCCACCTTCGTCGGACTCGGCGGGGACTCGCTGTCATATGTCGAGCTGGCGACCCGGCTCAGCCGACGCGTGA
>JBFIDC010000167.1:0-7459 GCA_041581495.1 Nocardioides sp.
CACGACGTCAAGGTGGGCAGTCCCAAGAAGGTCAAGGTCCTCGGCCAGCAACTGGTGCTCTACCGCAAGCCCAGCGACGGCAAGGTCGTGGCGATGTCCGACCTCTGCGTGCACCGCGGTGCCGCGTTGTCCTCGGGCACCCTCAAGGGCGACTGCATCGTGTGCCCCTACCACGGCTGGGAGTACGGCCCCGACGGTGCGGTGCAGAAGATCCCCGCCCACCCCGACAAGGGGCTCCCGCGCAAGGCGCGCGTCGATGCCTACCCCGTTCAAGAGAAGTACAAGATGATCTGGGTCTTCATGGGCGACCTGCCCGAGGAGGAGCGCCCGCCGATCCCCGACTGGTCGGCAGTCGACGACACCGAGAACTACCGGGCCGTCACCGGGTCGTTCCTGTGGCACTCCAACTACGAGCGCATCCTCGAGAACGGTGTCGACGTTGCGCACCCGCCGTTCGTGCACGGTGGCGTGTTCGGCAACATCGAGAAGCCGGAGGTCCCCGACTTCGAGGTGGAGGAGTCACCCTGGCACTGCAAGATCTCGGTGAAGCTCAACCCGCCGGCTTCCAAGGGACTGTGGGGGGCGATCACGCCCAACCGCACCAAGGACCTCAGCAAGCGCCCGCTGGTGCCGGTGTCCACCACGTGGTGGTTGCCCAACATGATCCTGCTCGAGGTCGATACCCCGATCGGCGCACTGAAGATCTACGACGTCAACATCCCGATCGACGAAGAGACCACGCTGGTCAAGTACATCGCGCTGCGCTCCTTCTTCAAGGGCGCTTGGGCCGACCGTGACGCGAGGCGCCGGGTCGTCAAGGTGCTCAAGGAGGACCGGACCGTCATCGACACGGTGCGGCCCGAGTTGCTTCCGTTCGACCTGTCGGACGAACTCCACGTCAAGAGCGACTACAACTGCGTGCTCTATCGCCGCCGCCGCAAGGAGCTCCTCGAGATGGGCTGGGGCGTCGAGGGCAACACCATCGTCGGCGAAGGCACCTCGGCGCGCGTGGAGGCCCGGGTCATCCCGAGCCCGGCGCGCAAGGAGATCCCGGAGTTGGCCAGCGCGTGGAACTTCAAGGAGGTCCGCTCGCGGCAGTTGCTGGAGTCCGAGGCCGTCCGCCGCGGCACCACCCCGCTCACCCAGGCAACTCCCCACATCCCGGACGAGGAACCCGAGTCCGTGCCCACCACCAAGGTGCCCGCTCCGGGAACCGATAACAAGGAGGTCAGCGCATGAGTGCGTCTAC
The DNA here is from genome assembly GCA_041581495.1 of Nocardioides sp. Taxonomy (GTDB): domain Bacteria; phylum Actinomycetota; class Actinomycetes; order Propionibacteriales; family Nocardioidaceae; genus Nocardioides. The sequence continues at coordinate 1,250 of JBFIDC010000167.1, forward strand.
CAACGAAAGCCTGCCCGGCGGTCTCTGCAACCGCACCCTGGACACGATCGTCGAGCGCAACAACATGGTCGAGTTCGGAGCGCCCTACCTCACCTTGCACTCGGCGATGTCGCCGGACCCCGTCGGGATGGTGCGTGTCTTCGGTCCCGGCCCCGAGACCACCGGCCCGGTCGAAAAGGTCGTCTACGTCGCGCTGGCGGTGCCGGCCATCGGCCTCGACAGCCACATGGTTTTCGCCTTCACTCAGGGCGACAGCCCAGTGCCGCACTTCACGCTGGACTCGGTGCACGGGCAGGGAACCTACGCCTTCCACCTGGACCTGATCCAGCGCGCCGAACTGGCCACCCACCTGACCTATCTCGACTGGTCGCACTCGCCGCTCTCGCCGACCTACGACGACGTCGAGACCTGGGAGGGGCTGGGTGGCACCACCTTGGGTCCGCGCCAGTTCGCGATGATGTCGCCGTGGATGCTGGTCCACCGGGCCGACGAGGCCACGTTCCGCAAGATGGATGGCCCCGTGGGCGCCTACCTCGACCAATGGTCCGCCCTAGTTGCTGCTGAAGTTCCGGCCGAGGTGCTGGCCGACGTTGCCGACACCGACCTCGCGGCGCGCGACCAGCGCAACCGGGCCAACATCTTCAGCCCCGACGTGGACCCCATCTGGGGCCAGGTCGCCCAGCTGTTGAACCCCGAGACCATGGAGGTCATGCGAGGTCAACTCCTCAACAACGTCATGCCTACCGAACTGCCCGCCCAGGTGAACGCGTGACCGCGGAGGTCCAGGACGAGACCACCTCAGAGTGGCAGCAACTCATCCAGGGTGAGTGGCACGGTCGCCCGTGCCTGTTCGACGCCGAGGGCAACCATGTCGGCTACGAGCGGGTCGACCGGGCCAGCGTCGTCGAGGACGGCGTCGCCCGCTACTGGATGAACACCCAACTCGAGGCTCGCGGTCCGTTGAAGAACCGGTTCGAGCTCGGCGCCCAGTTCGACTTCGGGATCGTCGACTCCGACGAGAACCGGGTCTACTGCGGCCCCGACTTCTATGGCACCGGTCAGCCCTACGGCCTGTTCGTCGACGCGCACTACTACTCGCCCGGCTGGCAGGCCGACCTGCGCACCTGGAACCAGGTGCTGCCCGACGGCGACACCCAGGTCTATTCCTCGGTGCTGCACGACGGCTGGGCGGTGTGCGCGGTGTTCAACGGTGTCTATAAGCGCACCTTCGACCACCACACCAACCCTGAGACCCAGGCCTACGTCGACGAGTGGATCGCCACCGAGACCCGCCGCGGTCCCACGCCGCAGGTGCTGCCCACCAAGGAGCCCGGGGCGTGGACGGGGACGATGTTCGTCCACGACACCACCCAGGCCCAGATCGGTGAGACCCAGGTCCGCATCGAGCACGACCCGATCGACCTGCGCCGCGCCCGCCACCACGTCACCTGGGACGGCGTGCTCTCGCGCGACTACACCTTCGAGCGCTACCGCGACGGTGCGCGACTGCAGTACGACGGCCCCGAGGTCTTCGGCAACGCCACCGCCTACGGTCGGGCGCTGTTCACCAGTCAGCACATCGTCGGACCCGATGCTCGTGGGGTCGAGAAGATCCGCGGCCGCGAGGTGTTGATCGACTCGGCCTCCCGCGAGCTCGCGGTGGTGTGGCAGTTGTTGAGCGGTGACACCACCACGCACTTCGTGCACGGCCTGTTGACCTGGGAACCCCGGTGAGCGAAGCCGGGGGCCGGGTGGTCGTGATCACCGGCGGCACCCGGGGCATCGGGCTGGGCCTGGCCCGCGAGTTCGGTGGGCGCCGGTGCCGGGTGGTGATCTGCGGCAGGACCTCCACCGCGGTCGACACTGCGCTGCTCGACCTGCACGCCTCGGGCGTCACCGCCAGCGGTGTGGCCACCGACGTCACCGATCGCGACCAGGTCCAGGCGCTGTGGGACCACGCCGTCTCGACCTACGGCCGAGTCGACATCTGGATCAACAACGCCGGCATGTCGGCGCCGCGGCGCCCGCTGCCCGAGGTGCCCGTCGCTGCCGTCGACGCCATCGTCCGCACCAACCTGATCGGCGTCCTCAACGGCTCCGCGGTCGCCCAGGCGGGCTTCGACCAGCAGGCCCGCACCGGGGCCGGCGGCTGGATCTGGAACATGGAGGGCTTCGGCTCCAACGGCCAGAAGCAGCCCGGCATGACGACCTACGGCGCCACGAAGCGCGCGGTGACCTACCTGACCGAGTCACTGGTCAAGGAGACCAAGGGCACCGGCACCTCCGTCGGATTCCTCTCACCCGGCATCGTGGCCACCGACCTGCTCGTCGACGACTACGAGGGTCGCCCCGAGGAGTTCGAGCGGGTCAAGAAGATCTTCAACATCCTCGGTGACCGCGTCGAGACGGTGACGCCGTGGCTGGCCGACAAGGTGCTCGCCGCGGTTGCCGGCGGCAAGCACGGCGCGCGAGTGGCGTGGTTGACCCGCCCCAAGGCGTTCGCTCGGTTCGCGACGGCAGGCTTCCGCAAGCGCGACATCTTCACCGCGATGCCCTCGGCTCGCTCGACCGCCCCGGTGGCCTGATGAAGATCGACCCCTGCACCGAATACGGCTTGAGCCTCGCGATCCAGGACTTCGTCCCGGTCCTGCTCGCGGGCGCGGGTGCGATCGCGCTCGCCAACGCGTGCGGCCGCCGCCACCCGTCCTTGCGTGTCCCGGCGTTGGTGGGTGCGGCGCTGGTGACCACAGGGGGCCTGTCGAAGGCCGTCTGGAAGACCCTGGTGGCCGCCGAGCCCTGTCGCAACATCGAGATCCTCGAGCAGATCCTCTTCCCGTGCCTGGCCTTCGGGTTCGCCCTCCTCGCGTGGGCGGTGGTCTCGCTGCGCAAGGACCAAGTGGTCTCGCCCGTTCCCTACGCGGTCGTCCCCGTCCTCGGCGTCGCCAGCGCGCTGTATGCCGGCGCGATGGGACCGCTCCTCGGTGTCGCCGCACTCGGCGCGGTCTGGATGGGGCTCAACCTGGCCGGCCATGCGCGCGCACTCGGGATGCCCGCCATCGCCGGGTTGTTCATCGCCTACCTCCTCGGCACCTTGATCCTTCCGCCGCTCGCCGCCCGCCCCGACCAGTCCGAGCGGCTGCAGTGGATCGAGCAGGGAACCAACAGCCTGGTTCAACTGTGCTTCCTCATCGGGGTCGTCGCGATCCTGCGGCACTCCCGAACCGCCGATCCCTTGGACAGTTCCCCACAACCAGCAGGAGTTCACTCATGACCGATCGCCTCGGCTGGCGCCGCAAGTTCGGCGTCATCGCACCAAGCACCAACACCATCGTCCAGCCGGAGTTCGCGATGCTCCAGGTGCCCGGGGTGACCTCGCACTTCTCGCGCATCCACATCAGGGACCAGAACATGGACTCCGACGAGGGCATGCAGCGGCTGCTCGACCAGATCCGCGCCGAGATCGAGAGTGCCTGCGAGCGCGTCCTGACCTGCGAGCCGGACTACATGGTCATGGGCATGAGTGCCGAGACCTTCTGGGACGGCGTCGAGGGCAACCGCGCGTTCAAGAAGCAGATCACCGACATCACCGGCCTCGAGGTCGCCACGGGTGCCGAGGCGTGCGAACGCGCCCTGCACCTCTACGGCGCCAAGCGGATCGGCATCGTCACCCCCTATCAGCCGGTCGGCGACGAGAACGTCGTCAAGTTCTTCGAGGAACTCGGCTTCGAGGTTGCCGCGATCAAGGGCCTGAAGTGCCCCACCGCTGTCGCGATCGCGCACGTCACCGAGGCCGAGCTTCGCGATGCCATCCACGAGGTCAACGGACCCGACGTCGACGCCATCGTCCAGTGCGGCACCAACCTGTGCATGACCGAGTTGGCCGACGAGGCCGAGCGTTGGCTCGACAAGCCGGTGATCGCCATCAACGCCGCCACCTGGTGGATGGCGCTGCGCGAGAACGGCATCGAGGACCAGATGCAGGGCTACGGCTCGCTGCTGCGCGACCACTGAGCCGAGCACAGCAAGGACCAAGGGTTTCCGGCCGCCTCGGCCGGTATGAGGGAGGGTCACCATGAAGAAGTCACGATTCACCGGCGCGGCGATCGCGTCGGCCATGACGCTGGCCGGGCTGGTCCTGGTCGCGTCACCGGCGCACGCCACCGAGCCGACCGGAGGGTGCTGGGTCTACTCGGTCCCGGCCGGCACGCCCATCGAGGCGCCTGCCGGCTCCAACATCTCCTCGTCGTTGGCGCCGTGGACCGACCCGGCGGCAGAGCCGGCGGGCCCGGCCGACTACGTGCTGACGACCAGCGGTTCGACGGCGGTCGGCACGGCCCGCACTCTCACGCTGACGTTCAACAAGGGACCCAAGAACGGCGGGCCACCGGCCGGCGGCAAGGCGTACTACTTCTTCTCGGTCAACGGGGTCAACCTGCCGCCGATCGCCAAGGACTTCTCCGCGCCCCCCGGCGGGGTGATGCCCGGTGACACCGTGGAAGGCGCGTTCACGATTGCGGCGACCGGGGCGACCGACGTGGTGTTCCGCAAGGTCATCTACGACATCCCCGGCTTCACGGTTCGGGTGCAGTGCAACGGCCAGACCTCGGGTGAGACCGCGGGCGCGAACCCGGCCAGCGCCCCGCTGGACACCAACATCGTCAGCGATCCCTTCACGGCCACCCCCGGCACCTTCAAGGTCGCCAAGGCCGGTCAGGTCAAGGGCAAGATGCTGGTCGGCAAGACCCTGAAGGGCAAGGCGCCCACAACCACGCCGGGCGCCGCGAAGGTCACCTATCAGTGGCTGCGCAACGGCAAGAAGATCAAGAAGGCCACGTCCAAGAAGTACAAGCTCACCAACAAGGACAAGGGCAAGAAGATCAAGGTCGCGATGACCATGACCCACGCCCAGTACTCACCGATGGCCGTCATCGTGACGGCCAAGGGCAAGGTCAAGAAGCAGTAGCAAGCGATCGACGCGAGCCAGCAGGCTGGCTCGCGAGGTTCATCGAGGAGGTTGCGCGAGCAACGTCACGAGACGGGGTAGGAACATGCTGGGAACGACACGACCTCAGTGGGGCCGGGCGGCTCGACGCCTCAACGCTCGTGACGGCGTCGGCGCGCCTCCTCGACGGACCGGCCTGGCGGTCGCGATGGCCGCACTGCTCGTCCTCACCGGATGCAGCACCTGGATGCCCGGTGCCAGCGACAAGGAGGCGATCAACGCCGGCAGGACTGCCGTCGGCGCCACCGTCAAGGTGGTCTTCATCAACGTCGACCTCCAGGCCGTCGCCGACATCACCGGCTTCCAGGTCGCCGACGCCGGGAACGCGCAGGCACAGGTGCAGGCGCTGGAGGACTGGGTCAACGCCAACGGGGGAGTGGGCGGCAAGCAACTCGACGCCGTCTATCGCCGCTACGACGCCTCTCTCGACAGTCCGGCCGCCGAGGAGGCCCTGTGCAAACAGGTCACCCAGGACGACCGGGCGTTCGCGGTCGTGCTCGACGGCCAGTTCCAGGACAACGCCCGGCCCTGCTACGCCGCGGCCGGCACGATCATGCTCGACGCGACGCTGGTCGCCAGCGACTCCCAGCAGCGCGAGGAGTTGTCGCCCTACCTGTGGAGTCCCACGTTCCCCAACTACGACGACGTCATGCCCGCCCTGATCAGCAGCCTGGCCGACAACGACTTCTTCGCCGGGCGCACCAAGGTGGGTGTGGTGGTGGCGGACACCCCGCCGAACCGGCGCCTGGTCAAGAAGGTCGCCGAGCCCGCCTTCGCCGACCTCGGCATCGAACCCGAGATCGCCTGGGTCGACACCACCGACCAGGGCACGTTGTTCCAGGGCAACGACGCGGCCGCCGTGACCTTCCGGGCGGCCAAGATCGACCGGGTCATGTTCATGGGTGGGGCTCGCATCGGCGCGATCTTCACCACCGTGGCCGCGGCGCAGAGTTTCGAGGCGAAGTACTCGATCTCCAGCATCGACAGCCCGCAGTTCTTCGTGAACAACCCCGACACGATCCCGCCGGCCGCGCTGAGTGGGATGGTCGGCATCGGGTCGATCCCGTCGCTGGACGTCGCCGACGCGCAGTACCCCTTCCCGCAGGGCAAGGCCGAGAAGCAGTGCATGCGCATCTATGCCGACGCCGATATCGAGTTCACCTCGCGGGAGGCGGCACGGGTCGCGCTGCCGTACTGCGACGCCGCGC
>JBFIDC010000168.1:0-7443 GCA_041581495.1 Nocardioides sp.
AGACCGCTGGCCCGAGGCCAAGCAGTGGCTGGATGAGAAGGGCTACGACTCGACGCTGGCCTATGTCCGGGCGATGGCGATCCGCGTCCTCGAAGAGACCGGCCTGCTTCCGCACCTGAACCCCGGTGTCATGTCGTGGGAGGAACTCAACCGTCTCAAGCCGGTCTCTCCCTCGATGGGGATGATGCTCGAGACGACCTCGCGTCGATTGTTCGAGACCAAGGGCGAGGCTCACTACGGCTCGCCCGACAAGGACCCTGGCGTCCGCCTTCGGGTGCTCGAGGACGCCGGTCGGCTCACGATCCCGTTCACCACCGGCCTGCTGGTCGGGATCGGCGAGACCTTGACCGAACGCGCCGAGACGATCTTCGCGCTGCGCGCCAACGCCCGCGCCTACTCCGCCATCCAGGAAGTGATCGTTCAGAACTTCCGCGCCAAGCCCGACACGGCGATGCGCCACACCGACGACCTGGGTCTCGAGGAGTACCGCGCCGCGATCGCGGTCACTCGCTTGGCGATGGGGCCCAAGATGCGCATCCAGGCCCCACCCAACTTGGTGGACCTTGAGGAGTGCCGGGCGCTCCTGGGCGCCGGGGTCGACGATTGGGGCGGCGTCTCCCCGCTGACTCCCGACCACGTGAACCCCGAGCGGCCCTGGCCCTCGCTGGAGCGATTGCGCGAGATCACCGCCTCGTGCGGCTTCGACCTCGCCGCCCGACTGACCGTGCACCCCGAGTACGTGCGCCAGGGCGAGCCGTGGCTCGACCCGCGCATCTCGGCGCATGTCGCGGCCCTGGCCACCGACGACGGCCTGGCCCGACCCGGCGTCCGTCCGACCGGTCTGCCCTGGCAGGAGCCCGATGGGGGCTTCGCCAGCGTCGGCCGTACCGACCTCCACACGGCCGTCGACTCCGAGGGCCGCAGCGAGGACCGCCGCTCGGACTTCGCCGATGTCTATGGCGACTGGGGATCGGTGCAAACTGCAGCCGACGAGGTCGTGCGTCACGTTGGGGTCCACAATTCGGCCGGATCGGGGCCCAAAGGTGACGGGCTATCGGCGCTTCGGGCCGCGGAGAAGGACCCCGGCAACCTCTCCGAGGAGCACGCGCTCACCCTGATCACCGCCGAGGGCGACCTGCTGGCCCAGGTGGTCCGACTGGCCGACGACCTGCGCCGCGAGAGCGTGGGCGACGAGGTGACCTACGTCGTCAACCGCAACATCAACTTCACCAACGTCTGCTACGTCGGCTGCCGCTTCTGCGCGTTCGCGCAACGGCGTACCGACGCCGACGCCTATTCGCTCTCGCTCGACGAGGTCGCCGAGCGCGCCGAGGAGGCCTGGGGTCTCGGCGCCACCGAGGTCTGCATGCAGGGCGGGATCGATCCCGAGTTGCCGGCCTCGGCCTACTTCGACCTGGTCACGGCGGTCAAACAGCGCGTGCCCGAGATGCACGTGCACGCGTTCAGCCCCATGGAGATCGTCAACGGCACCGCCCGCACCGGGTTGTCGATCGAGGACTTCTTGATCAAGGCCCGCGAGGCCGGGTTGGGGTCCCTGCCCGGGACGGCGGCCGAGATCCTCGACGACGAGGTCCGGTGGGTCCTGACCAAGGGCAAACTGCCGACCCGGACCTGGGTCGAGGTGGTCAGCACCGCGCACCGCGTCGGAATCCCGACGACCTCGACGATGATGTACGGCCACGTCGACCACCCCCGCCACTGGGTGGGTCACCTGAAACTGCTGGCCGAGATCCAAGACCGCGCTCTCGAGGGCGGCGCGGCCGCGTTCACCGAGTTCGTTCCGCTGCCGTTCGTGCACACCAGCGCCCCGATCTATCTGGCGGGAGTGGCCCGGCCCGGTCCCACGCTGCGCGACAACCTCGCCGTGCACGCGATGGCCCGCATCCTGCTGCACGGCCGGATCCGCAACATCCAGACCTCCTGGGTCAAGTTGGGTGTCGACGGCACCCGGGCGATGCTGCGCGCCGGCGCCAACGACGTCGGCGGCACCTTGATGGAAGAGACGATCTCGCGGATGGCGGGCTCCGAGCACGGCTCGGCCAAGACGGTGGCGGAACTGGTCGAGATCGGTGCCGGGATAGACCGTCCGGTGCGTGAGCGCACCACCTTGTATACCCCTGTTTAGAGGTCCTAAGTCCCTGCCGTTCTATCCAGGTGCGACCTAGGCTCACCAATGTGAGCAAGAGCGACGGTGACGGCGAGACCTACGGCGACTACAGCGTCGACGACGAGGACCAGTTGAGCGCCGAGGACACCCTCGACGACCCCCAACACCAAGTCGAAGACGAACTCGACCGCGGCTACTCGCCGCCGGAGAAGTGGTCGGCAGCGCAGCGCTTCGGGAACACCCCCTACGAAGAGGCCTCCGGTGAGTCCCTCGACCAGCGGATCGCGCAAGAGGACCTCGAACCCGACCCCTATGTCGCGGCCGAGACGTGGGACGAAGACGACCTCGACGATGGGGAGGTCGGCGACGCACGCGCGGGTCGCCTGGTCGACCCCAACGAAGGCACCGGCGAAGACACCGAGTCGGACCTGATCGGCTTCGATGTCGGCATCGACGGCGCTGCCGCCTCCGCCGAGGAAGCCGCCGTGCACGTGATTCCAGACGACGAGTCCTGATCGCACCTAGAACACGTTCTAGTCCCAGCGCCTAGGATCACTGCGTGCGCTTCTCGATCAGTACGGCCTACCTCCCCTCCGAGCAACTCGTCGAGATCGCCAAGGCGGCCGATGCTCTCGGCTACGACAGCCTGGCGATGCCCGATCACGTCGTCGACCTCGAGACCCTCGAGACGCCCTACCCCTACACCCCCGACGGCAAACGACGTTGGGGCTTCGAGGCCCAGTGGCCCGACCCCTGGGTGATGGCCGGGGCGCTGGCAACGGTGACGACCCGGCTGCGGTTCTTCACCTCCGTCTACATCCCCGCGATGCGCAACCCGTTCCAGGTCGCCAAGTCGGTCGGCACCGCCGCGGTGATCTCCAACAACCGGGTGGCACTCGGCGTCGGGATCGGCTGGCAGCGCGAGGAGTTCGCACTGCTCGAGCAGGACTTCCGGACCCGCGGCAAGCGCACCGATGAGGGTCTGGCGCTGATGAAGAAGCTCTGGGAGCCGGGCTGGACCGAGTTCGAGGGGCAGTTCTACAACGTCCCCCGGATGGTCATGGAGCCCACACCCACCGCGCCGATCCCGATCTATGTCGGCGGCCTCTCCGAGATCGCCTTCGCCCGCGCGGCCCGCCACGACGGGTGGGTCGGTGACATGTACAAGACCGACGAGGCGATCGGTTGGGCCGAGCGGCTGGCCGAGGTCCGCCGCGACGCCGGGGTGCCCGAGGACAAGCCGTTCGCGGTCTGCGTGGCTCTGACCGATGCCTTCATGCCCGAGCACTTCGCCCGCGCCGAGGAGGGTGGGGTCACCGACTGCATGACGATGCCCTGGGCCTACTACTTCGGAATGGAGGCGACCTTGGAGCAGAAGCTCGAAGGGATGACCCGGTTCGCGGAGACGGTGATCGACCCGCTGAACGCCTGAGCGGCGCTAGCGCCCGCTGAGCAGCCGTTCCAACCGCGGGTTCTGCACGACCTCAACTGTTTCGCACCCGGACTTGGCCCCGAGGTAGTCCAGGTCATCGCGCGAGCCGACGTAGGTCAAGATGTCGTTGTCGCTCTCGCCGCAATAGATCTCGTCACGTACGCCGTCGTTGGTGGCATAGATGTGTTGCACACCCTGTTCTCCATAGACGACGTCCTTGCCGTTGCCGAGATAGAGGATGTCGTCGCCCTCGTCGAGCGAGATCACGTCATCGCCATCACCGTCCCAGACGGTGTCATCGCCGAGGCCGCCGTCGATGTCGTCGTTGCCAGGGCCGGCCTTGATCAGGTCGTTGCCATCGCCAGCCTCGAGGCTGTCGTTCCCGCCACCGCCGTCGATAGTGTCGTTGCCGCCCACCGCGATGATCTTGTCGTTGCCGTCCCCACCTTTGATCAGGTCATTGCCGGCGCCGCTCTTGATGGTGTCGTTGCCGCCACCACCGATGGCCTTGTCGTTGCCGCCGCCACCCTTGATCAGGTCGTCGCCGCCCTTGCCTTTGAGTTTGTCGTTCCCGCCCTTGCCGTTGAGGACGTCGTTGCCGTTGGTCCCAATCAAAGTGTTGGGCTTGGAGTTGCCGTTCAAAGTGACGGCGTCCGCTGTCGGAGTCAGAGCTATCACGACAGCAATTGAGGTGAGCAGCGCAGCTAGTCCGCGCAGAGTTGGGGTTCGCATGTGCATGGTCGATTCCTCTACGCCCGAGTCGGCTGTGGTTCTCGACGATAGACCTCATCGGTGTCCTGGGACAGTGCGGGTTTTCGCATGCTTCAACGGTCGCGATCTCGGCGTTCCGCGCCAGATTCGCTCACCGAACCGGGCCCCAAACATGACTATTGTCAGCGTCTCTCCTCCGGGCCTACGCTCAGCCCAGATCTGACAACTCCCCACTGCGCGGGACTGCTGATCGCCATGGGGAGAGAAATCGGGAATCAAGTGCGACGTCGCCTGCCCGTCCTCGTCAGCCTCGCTGTGGCCGTCCCAACGCTGGTGATGCTGCCGGGGTGGTCTGCCCCCGCCGCTGCTGCGACCACTCATGTCGCTACGGCGCCCGCACTGAGCACTGCACTGTCCACCTGCGCCGACAACGACATCGTCGTGGTTGATGCCGCCATCTCCGACACCGGCGGCGCCTACGCGGTGAACTGCACCCTGACCCTGGACCTGTCCGGCTTCAACGTGAGCGTTCGCAACATCGTGATCGGGGCCGGAAGAACCTTCACCGTCACCGACACCACCGTGGCGACTGACCCGGCCGGCACCCTGACCGCCGACGCCAGTTCAGCCATCAACACTGCAGGCATTCGCAACACCGGCGCGACCTTCCAGACCGCCGGAAACTCCCACCTTGTCGCTACTGGCGGAGCATGGGGCGCCGGCATCGGCGGCGGCGGCAACTTCGGCACCGACGCCTTCGGCGGCGCAGGTGGGACAACGGCCAGCAACGACGACTCCACCATCACCGCAACCGGCGGCGACCACGGCGCCGGTATCGGTGGCGGCGGCGGAAACGGGACTGGCAGCGTCGGCTCCGGCGGCGACGGTGGGACCACCACCAGCAACAACACCTCCACCATCACCGCAACCGGCGGCAACTCCGCCGCGGGCATCGGCGGCGGCGGCGGCGTCGGCGGTAATGGGCAAGGCCAAGGCATCGGCGGCAACGGTGGGACCACCACCAGCAACACAACCTCCACCATCACCGCAACCGGCGGACATTTCGCCGCCGGCATCGGCGGCGGTAGTGGCGGCGCAGGCGGTGTCGGCGGCAACGGTGGGACCACCACCAGCAACACAACCTCCACCGTCACTGCCACCGGCGGCTACTCTGCCGCTGGCATTGGCGGCGGGTTAGCCGGCGACGGTGGTGACACCACCAGCAACGGCATCTCCACCATCACCGCCACCGGCGGCTCCTCTGCCGCTGGCATCGGCGGCGGCGCTAGCGGCGACGGCGGTCAAGTGACGGTAGGCGCCGGGACCACCGTGACCGCGAGTGGCGGCAACACCGCAATCGGGGCTGGCTACAACGACAACGGCTCGTTCGGGCACCTGGCGGTGGCCGGTACGTTAAGTCTGCCGGCCGGGGACCTGGTGATTCCGGACACGGACGCGGCCGCTGGCGAAGCCGGCGACGAAGTCCTGATTGCCCCGTCTGGGGTGATCACCGGCTCCGAGGACCCGTCCCCGACCTATGCCACCATCACTGGCCGCCCGGCGCGTAGCAGCGACACCGCCAGCGAAGGGCAGATCACTGATCACGGAACGATCCGGCTTCCCACCGTGAAGGTCCAGATCGCCTCGATTCGCGACCGGCACTACGACGTCACCTTCGACACCCAAGGCGGCTCGAGTGCACCCGGACCCGTGACCGTGTTCGCCGATACCTTCACTCACGGCAACCGGGCCTTCCCCAACAACCCAACGCGCGAGAACTTCACCCTCACTGGGTGGAGCACCACCCCCGACGGCACCGGCAGCATTGTGCACGCCGACACGATCCTGCCCGGCACCAGCAGCGACGGCACCGCCGTGCCCATCACGCTCTACGCGATCTGGGACGGCGACCCGCTCCCGGCGCCGACCGTCGTGGTCACCGGTGTCCCGGTCGAGGGCAGCACCTTGCGCGCGGGCGTCACCCAACCCGACGGCTACAACGTGCCGCCTGGCTACACCCTGAAATACCGCTGGTTGGCCGACGGCAAACCGATCAAGGGACGCCGCTCCTACCGCAGCACCCTGCGGATCCGACCCGGCCAGGTCGGCACTCGCCTGGCAGTCCGCGTCACCGCCACCGCCCCCAACCATGAACCCGCGACCGCCAACTCGACGGCGTTGCCCAAAGCCAACAAGGCCGGCGATCCGTACGTAGCGACCAACAAGTCCGCTGCGACCCCGGGGGATCGGATCTACCTGTTCGGCCTCGCACCCAGCAACGCCGTCCGCTATCGGATCACCACGGCGACCCCCGGAATCAAACGACTTGGAGGGCACTTCGGGCCCCGTCGACACCTGCGCCGCCACGTCACGTTGCCCAAGAGCACCCATGCCAAGAAGGTCATCTTCAAAGTCGTGATGTTCGACGAATCCGGCAAGGTCATCTTCAAGAAGCGACTGCGGGTCACGATCCAACCCTGAGGGCAGTCGCGATCACACACCCCGCGCCACGTGGTGACGCGCCCTGATGGCGCGGTGTGGGTGCAATAGCTGTTCTTGGCACTAGGGTCACTTGATTGGGCCGCTTCGGCGGCGTCTCGGACAATCACGGGGAAGTAACTCAATGAGTCGACGCCTGCCCACCCTGACCGCCGCTGCCCTGATCGCCACCGCCCTGGCTGTGCTCCCGGGGTGGAGTTCACCGGCAACCGCGGTCGACAGCAACGTTGCGACGGCAGGTGAGCTCGGCGCCGCGTTGTCGACGTGCACCGACGGCGACACCGTCACCGTCTCCGCGGCCATCAGCGACCCCACCGGCGCCTACGACGTGAGTTGCACGCTCACCCTGAACCTGTCTGGCTTCAATGTCAGCGTTCGCAACATCGTGATCGGGGCCGCGAAGACCTTCACCGTCACCGACACCACACCCGCCCCCACGGGCGCCGGAACCCTCACTGCGAATGCCTCCGGGATCAGCAACATCGCCGGCATCCGCAATACCGGCGCCACGTTCGCATCCGCCGGCAGAGTTCACATCACCGCCGTCGGCGGCATCGGGGGCGCCGGCATCGGCGGCGCAAGCGGCGGCAACGGCGGGACCACCACCAGCAACAACGACTCCACCATCTACGCCGTCGGCATCAATGGAAGCGCCGGCATCGGGGGCGGCGCG
>JBFIDC010000169.1:0-7431 GCA_041581495.1 Nocardioides sp.
CTGCTCGGGTGGTCCATGCCCCTGGTGGCGCCCCAGGGCTCACTGCTGGCGATGAAGGGCCGGGCCGCCGAAGAGGAGATCGAGGCGGCCCGTTCACAGTTGCGCCACTGGGGGTGCGCGGAGCCGCAGGTGCTCGTCCTGGGGTCCGCACTGTTCTCCACGGGGCTGTCCACGGGGTCGTCCACGGGGCTGTCCACGGGGCTGTCCACGGGGGAGGCGACACCTACCCTGTCCACTACCCGAGCGGTCCGGGTGGCCCACGCTGATCCGGGGCGGGTAGCGTTGCCCGGTCGGGCAGGCGGCACGTCGACGACGAGAACCACGAAGAAGAGGGGGCGGCAGAGGTGACCGGTCAGGTTCCGGGGCACGATCCGGCCACGGCGGACATCCAGTCCGGCATACCCCGCGAGGGGTTATCCACCGGTGACCAGGCACCCTCTGAGCGCAATTCTCCACAGAACTCTCCCCTGTCTCCACAGGCACCGGGTACCGCAACTTCAGGGACTCCGGATGTTTCACGTGAAACCGTTTCACGTGAAACATCGCCGGACGACGCGCTCGGGACCCATCCACAGAACCCCGTGAACCCCTACGCGAACGCCGTGAGAACCGCCGCGGACATCGCCGGCCTCGGCACGGTGAGCGACTCGTTGGACGACGAAACCACTCCGTTGGCTCGGGCCGCTGAACACGTCCTGATCGCCCGACAGGGCGCCGGCCAACGGGCCAGGCTCCCGCGCCCGGCGCGTACCCGGGTGCTCGTGGTGGCCAACCAGAAGGGTGGCGTCGGCAAGACCACCTCGACGGTCAATGTGGCCGCCGCGTTGGCTCAGTTCGGGATGCGGGTGCTGGTGATCGACCTCGATCCCCAGGGGAACGCCTCCACGGCGATGAGCGTGGAGCACCGCAGGGGCACCCCGTCGACCTATGACATGCTGGTCGAAGGCGCCGCTCTCAACGACGTCATTGCGCCCTGCCCCGATGTCACGAACCTGTTCGTGGTGCCCGCCACCATCGATCTGGCCGGCGCCGAGATCGAATTGGTCAGCGTGGTCGCCCGCGAACAGCGCCTGCAGAAGGCGTTGGCCGCCTCGGGGCGCATCGGGACCGCCGCCCAGGCCGGCGAGGACCGGTTCGACTATGTGTTCATCGACTGCCCTCCGTCGCTGGGCTTGCTGACCCTCAATGCCCTGGTCGCCGGCGAAGAGATGTTCATCCCGATCCAGGCGGAGTACTACGCCTTGGAAGGGCTGGGCCAACTACTCGGCACGGTCGAGATGGTTCGCTCACAACTCAACTCGCGGCTGAGCATCTCGGCCATCTTGATCACCATGTACGACGCTCGCACCCGCCTGGCCGCCGGGGTCGCCGATGAGGTGCGCGAGCACTTCGGTGACCAGGTGCTCAAGACGGCGATCCCGCGCGCGGTGCGCGTCTCGGAGGCACCCTCCTACGGCCAAACGGTGATGACCTACGACCCGGGATCCCCGGGTGCTCTGAGCTACCTCGAGGCGGCCCGCGAACTCGCCGACCAGTCCATCACCGCGCCCGAAGGGATCAACTAAGTGTCTGAGAACAAGACCCAACGCCGTGGGCTCGGTCGGGGGCTGGGGTCACTGATCCAAAACACCGGACCCGAGGCGCCTGCGGCCTCTCCGGGCCAGGTGAACCCGGCCGTCGAGGACTCCCCGGGGTTGGGGCCGGGGTTGGCGCCGGTGCCGGGGGCCCGGTTCGCCGAGGTCCCCGTCGACCACATCACGCCGAACGCGGTTCAGCCACGGCAGGTCTTCGAAGAGGAGGCGATGGCCGAACTGGTCCACTCGATCCGCGAGATCGGCCTGCTGCAACCGGTGGTGGTGCGCAACATCGCTCCCACCGCCGAGGGTGAGCCGCGCTATGAGTTGGTGATGGGGGAGCGCCGATGGCGTGCCACCCAGGCGGCCGGCCTGACCACCATTCCCGCGATCGTGCGCGAGACCGAAGACACCGCCATGCTGCGCGATGCGCTGCTGGAGAACCTGCATCGGTCTCAGTTGAACCCACTGGAGGAGGCCGCTGCCTACCAGCAGCTCTTGGAGGACTTCGGCTGCACGCACGAGGAGCTGGCCACCCGCATCGGCCGGTCTCGTCCCCAGATCAGCAACACTTTGCGACTGCTGAAACTCTCGCCCGCGGTCCAGCGCCGGGTTGCCGCCGGTGTGCTCTCGGCCGGGCACGCCCGCTCGCTTCTCAGTGTGGAGAACCCGGAGGTTCAGGACCGGTTGGCAGCACGCGTGGTCGCCGAGGGGATCAGCGTCCGAGCCCTCGAAGAGATCGTGGCTGTCGGCCCCGACGCCGAGGCCTCGGCGCGGTCGGTGCCCCGGGCCAAGCCCACCGCGCCTGGTCTGGCGGAGTTGGCCGAGCGTCTCTCCGAGCGCCTGGAGACGAGGGTCAAGGTCGACCTGGGCCGCGCCAAGGGCAAGATCACCGTGGAGTTCGCGAGCCTGGATGATCTGCGTCGGATCGTCGACATCATGGACCCCCGAAACCGCAACGATCGGCCCATCTAGCGCTCAGGAGCCTGGCAATACCTCGACAAGTCGCTATGGCGATATGTCGACAAAGCGACTCAAATGTCGACAATTCGTTGCAGAAGCTATGACTCCGCGGCACGGCGCGCGGCCCGCCGTTCGGCACGCTGACGCTTCTCCTCGGCGTCCATCTGCGCCGCCTGCTCGAGCGTCGGTGCGCTGCCCCCCAAACGCTGGGGGAGCCACCAGCAGCCGGGGGGCTGCTCGTCGGCCGGGTAGGCGTCGATGACGTCCTCGAGCAGCGCAGACATCGCCGCACGCAGCGCCGCGGTCTCGGCGACGGGGTCCTCGCCGCTGGGATACATCGGTGAGCCCACGCGCAGCGAGATCGGCTTGCCCCGCGAGAAGTCGCGGGGGTGGTCCTTGGTCATCATCCGCTGGGTTCCCCACATCACCACCGGAATCAGCGGCACGCCCGCGGCGGCCGCGATCCGCACCGCTCCGGTCTTGAACTCCTTGAGTTCCATGGCACGCGAGATGGTGGCCTCGGGGAAGATCCCCACTGCTTCGCCGGCCTTGAGGTACTCCACCGCATCGGAGAAGGACTTCTCACCGTCGGCACGGTCGACCTCGATGTGATGGCACGAACGCATGATGGGGCCGGTGACCCGGTGGTCGAACAGCTCCCGCTTGGCCATGAAGCGGACCAGGCGCCCCGAAGGGTTGGCCGCCAGCCCGCCATAGACGAAGTCCACGTATCCGATGTGGTTGTAGGCCAGCAGGACCCCACCCGAGCGCGGCACCTTCTCGGTGCCGACCAGGTCGATCTTCTGGCCCAGGACCCGGAAGCCGGTCTTGGCGGCAACGATGATGGGCGGATAGGCGATGTCGCGCACCCTGGCAGTCTGCCATCCAGGTCAGGCGAGCCCGACTGGGCCAGGGCTGGATGTGACTAGCTCAGATCCGTGCCGGGGCCGTCGTAACTGTGTGGGCTCAGCCCGCCGACCTCGCGCAGCGGGGCGTTGGCCCCGAAGGTGGCTCGCAGCTCCATCTCGGCCTCGATGACCCCGGCTAGGCGGCGGACGCCCTCGCGGATGCGCTCGGGCGTGGGATAGCAGTAGGACAGCCTCATCGCGCTGGAGCCGAAACCGTCGGAGAAGAACGCCGTGCCGGGCACATAGGCCACTCGTGCCGTGACCGCACGCGGCAGCATCGCCTTGGAGTCGACTCCCGGCGGCAGGGTCAGCCAGACGTAGAAGCCTCCGTCGGGGACGTTCCACTGGCATGCGGCCGGCATCAGGTCGTGGAGTGCTTCGACCATGGCGTCGCGGCGCTCGCGGTACATCTCGCGGAACTGCTTGATCTGGCCCTGCCAGTCGTGGTTGGACAAATACGCCGAGATCGCCATCTGGGAGAACTGCGGCGGGCACAGCGTCGCGGACTCCTGGGCCAGCACGAGCTTCTCGCGGACCATGTGGGGAGCCAGCGCCCAGCCCACCCGGAAGCCGGGGGCGAAGGTCTTGGAGAACGACCCCAGATAGATCACCCCGTCGGACTCCTCGGCACGCAGGGCGCGCATGGGCTCGCGGTCGAATCCCAAGAGGCCATAGGGATTGTCCTCGAGGATGAGGACGTCCTCGGCCCGGCAGATGTCGAGGATCTCGGTGCGCCGATGCGCGGCCAGGGTGACGCCGGCGGGATTGTGGAAGTTGGGGATCGTGTAGAGGAACTTGATCGTCTTGCCGGCCGCCTTGACCGCCGCGATGGCCTGACGCAGCGCCTCGGGCACCAGCCCATCGGCGTCCATCTCGGCGTGGACCACCTCGCACTGGTAGGCCTTGAACACGCCCAGGGCGCCGACGTAGGACGGTGCCTCACAGATCACCACATCGCCCGGATCACAGAAGACCCGGGTGACCAGGTCGACGGCCTGCTGGGACCCGACGGTGACGACCACGTCGTCAGGGTTGGCGTCGATGCCCTCCAGGCGCATCACATCGGTGATCTGCTCGCGCAACTCGGGGACGCCCTGGCCAGAGCCGTACTGCATGGCCACCGGTCCCTGGGTCTCCACGAGCGTGGAGATCGCGTTGCTGACCACATCGAGGGGCAGCCCGGAGATGTTGGGCATCCCTCCGGCCAACGAGACCACCTCGGGACGGGAGGCGACCGCGAACAGCGCGCGGATCTCAGAGGCCGTCATCCCGGCCGTACGCGCGGCGTACCGATCGACGTAGGGGTCGAGTCGGTGGTGCTGCGGGCGCGGGGACATCTCCATGATCGCTCTAGTGTGCGGGATCAGGGGACCACAAGGCACGCCCTTGGCGCCAAGACTGCATCACATCCGCAGGAAAGGACCGCCCCCGGCCTACCCTTGGTGAGTGTCACGCAAGGTCGTGCGACTGACGCTGGACCATCTGGCCCGGCTCGATGCCCCCTGCACCACCTGCCTGTTCTGGCAGCTCGACCCGGTCAGTCGCGAGCGAATCCCGCGCGATGAGGCGGCCTCGGTCAAGGAGGCGTGGGTCTCGCACGTGCTGCGGGAGTGGGGGTCGTGCGGACGTGTCGCCATCGTCGATGACCAGCCCGTGGGCTACGTGATCTATGCGCCCCCGGCCTATCTTCCCGGCGCCGCGGCGTTCCCGACCTCGCCGGTCTCACCCGATGCGGTGCTGTTGAGCACGGTGTGGGTCGACCCGGCCCATCGCGGCGGCGGCCTCGGCCGGATGCTGGTGCAAGGCATGGCCCGAGACCTGGTCCAGCGCAATGGGATCGCCGCCGTGGAGGCGTTCGGTTCGCGAGGTGGGCTGAGCGGGCTCGGCCCGGCGCGGGGCTGCGTCGTGCCCAGCGACTTCTTGGGCAGCGTCGGCTTCAAGACCCATCGAGCTCACCCCAGCGTTCCGCGGATGCGGATGGACCTGCGCTCGACCGTGCCCTGGCGCAGCGAGGTCGAGGCCGCCCTCGAGCGCCTCGTCGGTGTGGTGCGGCCGACCCGGCCCGCACCGGCCGAGCGAGGTGGCTGGTCGAGCAGTTCGCGTTAGCGCCAGGGTGGGTTGGTCGAGCAGCTACTTGCCCCTGCCCGACCAACCAAGTTGCTCAGGCGATGAAGTCGGCGAGCTCGTTGAGCAGCGCGGCCTTGGGCCGGGCGCCGACGATGGACTTCACGACCTCGCCACCTTGGTAGATGTTGATCGTGGGGATCCCCGTGACCCGGTAGGACGAAGGCGTGACGGGGTTCTCGTCGACGTTCATCTTCAAGAAGGTGATCTTGTCGCCATGGGCGCCGGCGATCTCGTCGAGGATCGGGGCGACCTGCTTGCAGGGTCCGCACCATTCGGCCCAGAAGTCCACCAGGACCGGCTTGTCGGACTGCAGAACCTGCGACGCGAACTCAGCGTCACTGACTGCTTCGATGTTTCCCACGTGTCTCTACCTCTCGTCGAGTTCAGCTTGAAGCCTGTGCTCACACACCGGCTGATCCGGTGTCGCTTCAGTCAACACCACCGCGGGGACGGTTGTTCCACACCCGCGCGGCGCTTGGGTGAATCCTGGGCTACGCGTTGGCCATTTGGGTGCTGCTCGCGTGCTCGAGGTCGGCCAGGTAGCGCTCAGCATCGAGCGCGGCCGCACAGCCGGTGCCGGCTGCCGTGATCGCCTGGCGGTAGTGGTGGTCCACCAGGTCGCCGGCGGCGAACACGCCGGGCAGGTTGGTCGCGGTGGACGGGTGCTCGACCAGGACGTACCCGTTCTCGTCGAGGTCGACCTGGCCGGGCAGGAGTTCGGAGCGGGGGTCGTGACCGATGGCGATGAACAGCCCGGTGGCATCCAGCGAACTGGTTTCGCCGGTCACGGTGTCCTTGAGGGTCACCGACTCGAGGCGGTCCTCCCCATTGATGCTCTCGACCGCGGAGTTCCAGATGATCTCGAGCTTGGGGTCGGCTAGGGCGCGTTCCTGCATGATCTTGGAGGCCCGCAGTTCGTCGCGTCGCACGATCATCGAGACCTTCGAGGCGAAGCGAGTCAAGAACGTCGCCTCCTCGACGGCCGAGTCGCCGCCACCGACCACGGCGATGTGCTGGTCGCGGAAGAAGAAGCCGTCGCAGGTGGCGCACCACGAGACCCCGCGGCCCGACAGCGCGTCCTCGTTGGGCAGGCCGAGCTTGCGGTAGCCGGAGCCCATCGCCAAGATCACCGAGCGCGCCGAGTAGGTCTCGGTCGAGGTCTTGACGATCTTGATGTCGCCGGTGAGGTCCACCTCGATCACGTCGTCGGAGATCAGTTCGGCGCCGAACCGCTCGGCCTGGGCGCGCATCTCGTCCATCAGCGCCGGGCCCATGATGCCGTCGCGGAAGCCGGGGAAGTTCTCGACCTCGGTGGTGTTCATCAGCGCGCCACCGGCGGTGACGGAGCCCTCGAAGACGAGCGGGCTCAGGTTGGCCCGGGCGGCATAGACCGCGGCGGTGTAGCCCGTCGGCCCAGAGCCAATGATGATCACGTTGCGCACTTCAGACATGGATGTCGCTTCCTAGGTCAGGGTCGGGTCAGGCTGGGCTGGGCGTTGCTGATGACACGTCACGGCGCCGCAGTCGTCCCGGTCGGTGCGGCCGGTGGAGCCGTCGCGTACGGGTGTAACCGATCGTAGGCGAGGGAGATTCCCGGCCATTCGCGCCGGCTCGGCTATTCGCGGGTCAGGGTGACGGTGTCGACGGGCAAGCCGGAGCCGCATTCGAGCAGATCGACCCGCTGCGAGGTGCCCCGCGGGGGGCGCAGCGCGAGGACGGCGGGGGCGCCGTCGTAGTAGACCGGCAGCAGTGCCCCACGTCCGAAGGCACCCCTGTCGCAGTCGTACTCCGACGCATCGGAGTACTGCTTGGTCAGGTCGAGGTGCTGCCGGGCGGCCTGCTCGCGCTCGTCGGTGGCC
>JBFIDC010000170.1:0-7431 GCA_041581495.1 Nocardioides sp.
GAGGAAGCCGAGGCACAAGAGTCCGAGCACGATCGCTGTCCCGACCCACACGAAGCGCGGGCGCTTCTGGATCGAGTTGCCGATGCGGGCCCAGACGCCGGAGGCGGTGGGCTCCTTGGTGCCGAAGTGCGGCACGAACGGCCAGAAGACCCAGCGGCCGCAGATGACGAGCAGGGCGGGCAGGAGTGTCACCATCACGACGTAGGTCACCGCGATGGCGACCGCGTTGGCCGGGCCGAGACCGGCGGTGGAGCTCAGCTCGGCGAACATCAGGCAGAGCAGGCCCACCACGACCGTGGCGGCGCTGGCCAGGATGGCTGGGGCTGCCCGGTGGAGCGCGACGGCCATCGCCTCGTGGCGGTCGGCGTGCCGACGCAGCTCCTCGCGATAGCGCGCCACCAGCAGCAGGGCGTAGTCGGTGCCGGCCCCGATCACCAGCACCATCATGATGAACTGCGTCTGGCCGTTGACGGTGAGGCCGGCGTATTTGGCGAGGAAGTAGAGCAGGCCCATCGACATGCCGAGTCCGGTCACGGCCGAGAAGATCGGCAACACCCAAAGCACCGGGCTGCGGTAGCTGACGAGCAGGATCGCGATCACCGCCAACAGGGCGATCACCAGCAAGCGGCCCTCGAAACCCTCGAAGGCGGCCGCTTGGTCGGCGGTCTGGCCGCCTGCCCCCGCGACATAGACCGCGACGCCGTCGGTCTCGGTGAGCTCTCGGATCTCGTCGGCGACTCCGGGCATGTCATACCAGACCTCGTCGCCCCGGTTGATCGTGAAGTCGGTCTTGGCGACCTGTCCGTCCTGGGAAATGTAGGGCGCGGGGATGCCGCCTGCCTGGGCGCGCCCGGGGGTCACCACGTCGGTGACGCCCTCGATCGTCTCGATCTCGGCCGCGTGCTCCTCGATAGAGGCGAGCTGGGCATCGGTGAGGCCGTCGGGGTTGAAGTAGACGACCGTCGTGCCCATGTCGTTGGGGTCCTGGAACGCCTTCAGTCGCTCGAGCGCCTGAGTGGACTCGGCGCTCTCGGGGAGCCAGGAGGAGATCTCGTTGTCCTGGACGTCTAGCAGCTTGCCGGCGAACGATCCCAAGCCTCCGGCAATGAGGAGGACAACGACGAGGACGATCCATTTGCTCACGCGGCCGGTCAGTGAACCAGCGATCTGACGATGCATGGCGCTCATTCCACCAGAAGGCACTGACAGGCGGCATCAGGGTTTCCCCGGGTTCACCCTCAGGAGTAGAGGCGGTCGATCACGTCGGAGTACTTGTCCATCACGACTCGTCGCTTGAGTTTGAGAGTGGGGGTGAGCTCTTCGGACTCGGCGGTCCACTCGGTGGGGAGTAGTTCGAATGCCTTGACCTGCTCGGGACGCGAGAGTCGCTGATTGGCCGACTCGACTGCGGCCTGCGCCATGGCGAGGATCTGCGGATGCTGGGCCAACTCGGCCAGGTCGTTGACCTCGATGCCGGCCTGCTGGGCCACGAGCGGGGCGATCTCGCCGTCGAGGGTGAGCACCGCCACGACGTAGTTGCGGCTGTCGCCGATGGCCATGGCATGCCCGATGATCGGGGACTCCTTGAGGTAGCTCTCGATATTCGACGGTGCGATGTTCTTGCCGGCCGAGGTGATGATGAGTTCCTTCTTGCGGTCCACGACCTTGAAGAAGCCGTCATCGTCGAGTTCGCCGATGTCGCCGGTGTGGACGAATCCGTCCTCGTCGATCAGTGCCTTGGTGGCCTGGTCCTGGTGGTAGTAGCCGGGCGTGGTCACCGGCCCGCGGACCAGGATCTCGTTGTCCTCGCCCAAGACGACCTCCATGCCGGGGGTAGCCCGGCCGACCGAGCCGAGTTTGAAGCCTTGCGGGCCGTTCGCGGTGACAGCCCCGCAGGTCTCGGTCATTCCGTAGACGTCATAGACCGTCAGGCCGAGCCCGGCCATGAACTTGGCCACGTCCAGTGGCATCGGTGCGGCGGCAGAGCCTGCCCAGGTGACCTGGTCGAGCCCGAGCAGGAGTTTGAGGAAGCCCAGGATGGCGCCCTCGGCCTCCGCGTACGCCGCTTCGATCTCGGGTGTCATCGTCCCGCCGACGGCTTGGGCCTCGACCCACGCCAACCCGGCGGCCATGCTGCTTTGCACCATCTCGCGGTTGGCCGGATCCGGATCGGCGGCGAGCTTGGCGGAGATCCCGGTCTTGATCTTCTCCCACACCCGGGGTACGCCGAAGAATGCGGTCGGGTGCACCTCGCCGAGGGTTGCCAGCAACTCCGCGGGGTCACCGATCGCGTGGGTGTGGCCACCGATCATTTGGGGCCCGTACAGCCCCAGCACCCGCTCGGCGATGTGGGCCAACGGCAGATAGCTGACCATGGTCTGAGGTTCGGTCAAGCCGGCCTGCTCCTGGGTCGAGACCGACTCGTACAGCACGTTGTAGTGGGTGAGTACGACGCCCTTGGGGTGCCCGGTGGTCCCCGAGGTGTAGAGGATCGTGGCGGGTGAGTCGGGGCTCAGAGCGCGGTGTCGTTGCTCGAGCAGGTCGGGGTGGGCGAGGCGGTACGCCGCACCGGAAGCGACCAGGTCGGCCCAGTCGTCCTCGATCGAGATCACCTTGGTGATCGAATCGCTTTGTTCGAGCGCTCGCGCCCAGCGGGCCCGGTGGTCGGCGGTTTCGACGAACACGATCGTGGGCCGCGACTCACCGGCGACGTAGGCGACCTGCTCGGGGGAGAGGGTGTTGTAGATCGACATGGGTGTCGCCGCGGCGTGCACGGCCCCCATGTCGGCCACGAAGTGTTCGATGCGGTTGGTCGCCATGATCGCCACCGTGTCTCCGGGCGCGACGCCGAGTTCGACCAGCCCCGCCGCCACGTCCAAGGCCCGGTCGCGGACCTCGGCCCAGGTCATCGTGCGCCAGGCCGCACCGTCGGGCACGTGGTGCCGGTCGGAGTAGGCCGGCAGGTCGGCGTGCCCGGCTGCCGTGGTGGCCAGTGCGTCGACGAGGGTCTGCCCCTCGATCTGTGCGTGGATACGGGCGCGCTCGGCGTGGACGTCGGACATCGGTGGCTCCTCGGGATGGACCTCGTGTGGCGTGGGTCACACCCTAACCATCGCCTGGGCGGCTAGATGCCCAGCATGCGTCCGATGATCTCCTTCTGGATCTCGGTGGTGCCGCCATAGATGGTCTGGATCCGGCTGTCGGTGAACGCCTTGGCGATCGGGTACTCGGTCATGTAGCCGTAGCCGCCGAAGAGTTGGACGCCCTGGTCGACGATCTTCTTCTGTAGCTCGGTCGTCCACCACTTCGCCATCGAGGCCAGGCTGGTGTCGACCTCGCCGGCGTTCAGTTTGGTCACACAGTCGTTGACGAAGACGCGGGCGATGTGAGCCTCGGTGGCCATCTCGGCCAGCAGGAAGCGGTTGTGCTGGAAGGACCCGATCGGCTTGCCGAACGCCTCGCGCTCCTTGGCGTAGGTGAGACAGAGGTCCAACACGTGCTCGATGGCGGCGATCGCGATGGCGGCGATCGAGACGCGCTCCTGGGGCAGGTTCTCCATCAGCGAGATGAAGCCCGAGCCCTCGGCGCCGAGCAGGTTCTCCTTGGGCACCACGACGTTGTCGAAGAACAGTTCTGCGGTGTCCTGGGCCTTGAGGCCCACCTTGTCGAGGTTGCGGCCGCGCTCGAAGCCCTCCATGCCGCGCTCGACGACCAACAGGCTGATGCCCTGGTGGCCGGCCTCGGGGTTGGTCTTGGCGACCACGATCACCAGATCGCTCATGATCCCGTTGCTGATGAACGTCTTGGACCCGTTGAGCACGTAGTGATCGCCCTTGTCGACCGCGGTGGTGCGCACGCCCTGAAGGTCCGAGCCGGCGCCGGGTTCGGTCATCGCGATGGCCGAGATCAGTTCGCCGCTGACCAGGCCGGGCAGCCAGCGCTGCTTCTGCTCGTGAGTGCCGAGGTGACTGATGTAGGGCACGATCACGTCGTTGTGCACGGGGAAGCCGATCCCGCTGGCACCGACCCGGGCGATCTCCTCGATCAGGATCATGTTGTAGCGGAAGTCCTTGATGCCGGGCCCGCCGTACTGCTCCTCGACGTCGAAGCAGAGCAGCCCGGTCTCGCCGGCCTTGGTCCACACCTCGCGGCTGACCTGACCGTCCTTCTCCCACTGCTCGTGGAATGGCGCGACCTCCTTCTCCATGAAGGCGCGCGCGGTGCGGCGGAAGTCCTCGTGCTCTTGCTCATAGATGGAGGGACGCTCAGGCAACTGTGGACTCCTTGTTCGTGGCGGGTGGTGGCGTGATCGTGGGCTTGTTGAGCTCGTCGAGCATCTTGGCCGGGCCGATCTGGTTGAGCTGATAGCCGTTGGGGTAGGTCGGGTGGGTCCTCTCGAACGGCGCCCGACGCGGCGCGGCGAGGTGCCGCAGAGTCAGGGCGCGGGCGCGCAGCCCCAGGTGGACCGCGGTCTTCAGCCACCGCGGCTGAGCCTCCATGCCCAGCGCCTCGCGCAGCGGCTCGTCCATCAGGGCGATGGTGACGCGACGGAAGCCGAGTTTGAGGTACCACGGGGCGGTCGCCCGGCCGATCCGGATGGTGGCCTCGGTGACACGACGGTTGGCCGGGTCGAAGGCGAAGTGCTCGCGCTCGTAGTCGTCGAGCAACTTCTCATAGCCCTCGTAGGTCCCCGGCAGACCGGTGATGTTCATCAACTCGCCGAAGCGGGTGACGTAGCGGGCGAGCGCGACGAGTTCGGCCGGGTCGAGTCGGCGCCAGCCATAGCGCTCGATCCAGCGCACCGGCCCCACGATCGTGGTGGCCAACACGTACTGGAACTCGTGGTTGGGGATGCTGTAGTGCCCGTGGATCCGGTTGAGGCGTTCGGTGGCCGCCTTGGCGCGGGGTGAATCGACGCCGTCGGCGACGGCTTCTTCTTGGAAGATCAAGGTGTCGTCGTACCGCTTGATCCCGTCGCCCTCGAACTGCTTGGTCCTGTCGAGCAGGCGCGCGATCGAGGGGACGCCGTAGTCGCGCAGGAACGCGATGGCGGTGCCCTGGTCGTAGTCCCACGGCATGTCGTAGCGCGCGGTCAGGGTGACGATCCGATCGCGGTCGGCGTCGTCGTAGGGATCGAGCGTGCGGATCTCAGCGAGGTTGTCGAAACGTCCCCGCCGACCGATGCGCCCGAGGCGGCCCACCTATGACACCCAATCCTTGACCTGCGAGACCATCGCGGCCGGGTCGTCGCCCACGGGAACGATCGAGAGCTGGGTCACGCCTGCCTCGTCGAAGGCGGCGATGCGTTCCTTGACGTAGGAGGCGGGGCCGACCAGGTTGCTGGCCTCGATCCAGTCCATCGGAACCAGCGCCTCGGCCTCCTTCTTCTTGCCGTCCAGATAGAGATCCTGGATCTGCTTGGCCTCGGCCTCGTAGCCGTACTGGCAGGCCAACTCGTTGTAGAAGTTCTTGCCTCGGGCGCCCATGCCGCCGACGTAGAGGGCATACATCGGGCGCAGGAAGTCCAACAATCCCTTGACGTCCTCGCCGATGGCGAGCATGCCGCCGGCGCTGATCTGGAGGGTGCCGAGTTCGGGTGCGCGCTTGGCGGCGCCGGCGTCGAGTGCCTCGCCCCAGACGTCGCGAGCCTTCTCGGGCACGAACATGATCGGCAGCCAGCCGTCGGCCAGTTCTGCGGTCATCTCGACGTTCTTGCCGCCCAGGGAGGCGATCCAGATCGGGATCGTGTCCCGTTCGAGCTTGGTGAGGATCTTCAAGGGCTTGCCCAGGCCCAGGCCCTGATCGGCGGGCAACGGGATGGTGAAGATGGTCTCGGAGACCAGGGGCTCGCGCTTCAACCCCGAGCGCAGCAGGCGGATGACCTCGCGGGTGCGGCCCAGCGGTTTGTCGTACGGCATCCCGTGGAAGCCCCCGATCACCTGCGGCCCGGAGGCGCCGAGGCCGATGACCGCGCGGCCCGCGGAGACGTTGTCGAGGCCCGCGGCGGTCTGGAGCAGGGCGCCAGGGGTGCGGGAGAAGACGTTGAGGATGCCCGAACCGATCTGGAGCGTCTCGGTCTTGGCGGCGAGATAACCCATCAGGGTGGGGGAGTCGAAGCCGTAGGCCTCGGCCACCCAGACCATGTCGAGCCCGGCCTTCTCGAGAAGGGCGACCTGGTCAGCGGTCGCGCGCGGGTTGCCGTCGTATTGAAGGGGGTAGGAGAGCTGCACCCCACAACTGTGACAGTTTCACTGTCACGATGACAAGGCGGGGTTCAGCCTTCGGAACCGCCGGCCACCGCTTCGTCGGGATTGGTGGGGTCGGGGATGCCGTTGGTCGGGATCATCCGCATCGCGCGACCGAGGGTGGCCCAGAGGTTGGCGGCGTACTCGGTGGTGATGTGATCGCTGTCGCGATAGCTCAAGGTGTTGCCGATGACGATCGGGCACTCGCCCTGGTAGCACAGCCACGGCGTCGGGTCGACCACGCGGACTCCGATGGCGCTGGCCGATTCGACGGCGACATCCCCGAGGATCTGGGAGCGCGGGACCGGGGTGAACATGCAGTCGCCGAGGCTGGGGTCGCCGGTGGTCAGGCAGTCGGCCGGGTCGTCGGCGTTCTTGGGAACGTCGCGCAGCAGGACGACCTCCTCGGCCGCCGATTGCAGTTCGAGGAACAGTTCGTCATAGCCCACCCGCAGCAACGGGATGATGCCCTCGGTGGTGGCGACGCGCCGGTCGCCGTCGAAGACGCCGTTGACCGGCGGCGAGGATGAGACGACCACCAGGTCGGGCCGCAGGTAGCGCACCTGCTCCATGACCCAGTCCTGGAAGTCGGAGCAGTCGGTGAACCGTTCGTCGGAACCCAGGGCGGCGATCGGCACATGGGCGGCTGTGCACTGCGGCTTGACGAAGTAGTAGGCCTTCCAGTCGCCGGCCTGGTTGATGAGGTCGAAGGCCGGGATCCATGCCCGAGCATGGGAGTCGCCGATCAGGACCAGGGTCTTGGTGCCGTCCTCGACTCCGACCTGGCACAACTTGCGCACGTTCTGCTGGTAGTCGCACTCGCCGACGTCGGCCACGCTCTTCTTGATGTCGATCAGGCTCGGCGAGGTCTGCCCCGGGATCCCCTGACGACTGCGTGCCGCGTTGACCGAGGCGCGCACCAGCGCCACGGTGTCGACCTGCGGGGTGCCGGTCTGGCCGTCCACGGTGATCGCCGGGTTGTCGTTGTCGTTCGCCTGAACTCCGGTCCACAACCAGGCGCCTCCGGCGACCAGGAGCACCAGCGACGCGCTGGCGGGATAGAGCACCAGCGCCCGGCGGCGGGGCAGTCGGTGGGCGGGCCGACCGTTGCGGAAGGGCATCTCGACGTACTGGTAGGAGTAGGCCGACAGGGTCACGGTGACCAAGATCGCCAGGGCGGCCTCGA
>JBFIDC010000171.1:0-7398 GCA_041581495.1 Nocardioides sp.
AACTCGATGGGCGTCTCCATCGACAAGAGCGCCTGGGGTCCCGACGCGCACCGGATCATGTCGTTCCTCGGCATGGACCCGCCGCGTCAGACCCGGCTGCGCTCGTTGGTCTCCAAGGGCTTCACCCCCCGCCGGGTGACCGAACTGGGGCCGCGCATCGAGCAACTGACCGCGCTCTACCTCGACGAGTGCCTCGAACGCGGTGAGGTCGACTGGATTGCCGACTTCGCGGGCAAACTCCCGATGGACGTCATCTCCGAGATGATGGGTGTCCCCGAGGAGGACCGGGCCGAGATCCGGCGCCAGGCCGACCTGGTGGTGCACCGCGAGGAAGGCGTCTACGACGTCCCGGAAGCGGGCGCCGTCGCCTCCCTGTTCCTTATCGACTACTACCAGAAGATGGTCGAGACCCGCCGTGTGCGGGCCCAGGACGACCTCACCAGCGCGTTGATCGCCGCGGATGTCGACGGTGACCGCCTCACCGACGAGGAGATCATCGCGTTCTTGTTCTTGATGGTCGTGGCCGGCAACGAGACGACGACGAAACTGCTCGGTCACGCCCTGTTCCATCTGACTCGGCACCCCGAACAGGAGGCCGCGGTCTTCGCCAACCCGGAGGGGGGCCACGACGGGGTCTCGCCCTGGATCGAGGAGACGCTGCGCTACGACACGTCGAGCCAGATGCTGGCCCGCTACCTCCTCGAAGACGTCGAGATCGAAGGCTCGCGGGCGCCGGCAGGCAGCAAACTGCTGCTGGTCCTCGGGTCGGCCAACCGCGACGAACGGGTCTTCACCCGCCCAGAGGTCTTCGATATCCACCGCGACAAGGACGAGGTCGCCCAACTCCTCAGCTTCGGCGGTGGACGGCACTTCTGTCTCGGTGCGAACCTGGCCCGCCTCGAGGCGCGCATCGCGCTGGCCGAACTGGTCCGCAAGGTGCGTCGGGTTGAGGTCGATCACGCCAACAGTCGCCGCGTCCATTCGGTCAACGTGCGTGGTTTCGCCTCAGTTCCCGTCCGTATGGAGGCCCGCTGAATGGCCAACGACAAGTACGCGCAGCCAGACCGTCGTCCGGCGGTCGTCGCCGGTGCCTCGTCGGGAATCGGTGCCGAGGTGGCCAGAGTCCTGGTGGCGGCCGGAACCCCGGTCGCGCTCGGCGCCCGGCGGCTGGAACGGTGCGAGGAACTCGCTGCCGAACTACGCGCCGAGGGCGGTGAGGCCTGGGCCGGTCGACTCGACATCACCGACAGCGCGTCGGTCGAGGCGTTCGCGAAGGGCGCCGAGGACGCGCTGGGCGAGATCGAGATCGTCGTCGCCAACGCCGGTGTGACCCAGCCGGGTCGACTGCTCGAGGTCGAGCCGGAGCGGATCGCCCAGGAGTTGGACGTGAACCTGGTCGGCGTCCAGCGCCTGGTGCGCGCGTTCGTGCCTGGGATGGTGCAGCGGCGCCGAGGGGACCTCGTGGTCGTGTCCTCCGACGTTGCGGTGCGGGCTCGCCCCTTCATGTCGGGCTATGCCGCCAGCAAGTGGGGGCTCGAAGGCCTGACCAACGCCCTGCAGATGGAACTCGAAGGGTCCGGCGTCCGCGTCTCCATCGTGCGACCGGGCCCGACCTGGAGCGAGATGGGCGGCGACTGGGACCCGGACCAGGCCGCCGACGTACTCAACGGCTGGATCAAGTTCGGTCTGGCGAGGCACCCGCACTTCCTCAAGCCGCGCGCCGTCGCCGAGGCGATCAGCACGGTCGTCAACGCCCCGCGCGGCGTTCACCTGAGCCTCATCGAGGTCAACCCCGAAGCCCCCTTGGAGGAGCGATGAGCACCACCGTCCCGACGATCGAAGCGATCCCCGAGGTCTCCTACGTCGTCCCCGACGACGGCACCCATCATCTCGCCGAGATGAGGGTCGACCCGATCGGGCTCTTCCACCGCGTTCGCGACGAATGCGGGGACATCGGCAAGTTCCGGATGGCTGACCGCGAGGTCGTCCTGGTCACCGGCGCCGAAGCCAACGAGCAGTTCTTCCGGGCTCCCGACTCGACCCTGGATCAGGCCGCCGCCTATCCGTTCATGACACCGATCTTCGGCAAGGGTGTCGTTTTCGACGCCTCGCCGGAGCAGCGTCAGGAGATGTTGAAGAACCAGGCGCTGCGTGGCGACATGATGCGCGGGCATGCCCAGACCATCGAGAACGAGATCAACCGGATGGTCGGGGAATGGGGCGATGAGGGTGAGATCGATCTGCTCGACTGGTTCGCCGAACTGACGATCTACACCACCAGTGCCTGTCTGATCGGCCTGCCGTTCCGCGAGGAACTCGACTCGTCCTTCGCCAAGCACTACCACGATCTCGAGCAGGGCACCGACGCGATCGCCTACGTCGATCCGTATGCCGACATCGAGTCGTTCCGGCGTCGGGACGCGGCGCGCGAGAAGCTGGTCGAACTGGTGCAGGCGATCATCGACAAGCGGGTGGCGCGGGGCAAGGTCCCTCGCGAAGAACGCGACCTGCTCGACGTTCTCATCTCCATCGACATGACCGCCGACTACATCACCGGGATCTTCATCTCGATGATGTTCGCCGGCCACCACACGTCGTCCGGGACCGCCTCGTGGGCGTTGATCGAGTTGATGAAGCACCCCGAGGTGATGAAGGACGTCGTCGCCGAACTCGACGACCTCTATGCCGATGGCTCGGAGATCTCCTTCCAGGCACTCCGGTCGATCCCGCGGCTGGAGGCGGCGCTCAAGGAGACGCTGCGTCTGCACCCGCCGTTGATCATCTTGCTGCGGGTCGCGCAGGAGGAGCTCGAGCTGGCGGGTCACACGATCCCAGCGGGCACCATGGTCGGCGCCTCCCCGCGGGTCTCGAACCGGATCGCCGAGGACTTCCCCGACCCCGACCGCTTCGACCCGGGTCGCTACATCGATCCTCGCCAGGAGGACCTGCAGAACCGCTGGACCTGGATCCCCTTCGGTGCCGGCAAGCACCGCTGCGTGGGCAACGCCTTCGCGATGATGCAGATGAAGGCGATCTTCTCGGTCATCCTGCGCGACTACGAGTTCGAGATGCTCCAGCCGGCCGAGGACTACCGAGACGACACCTCCAAGATGGTCATCCAACTCGCCCAGCCCGCCCGGGTGAAGTACCGCAGGAGGGCCAAGTGATCGGCGTACGGCCCGCGGAGTCCCCGGAGATCAGGGAACTCTGTCACTTCTACACCGAGATCTTGCTGCAGAAGTGCAGGACTTCCCTGATCTCCGGGGACTCCAACACCCCCGCCGGAGGCCAGAAGTGAAGGTCGTGGCCGACCTGGGTCTGTGCCAGGGGCACCAGATGTGCCAGGGGGAGGCGCCCGACGTCTTCGGGTTCGACGCCGAAGCCGACGTGGTCACTGTGCTCCAAGAACACCCCGACGAATCTGTGCGCCCTCAGATCGAGGCCGCTGTCCGCTACTGCCCCGCGATGGCCCTGAGCCTGGAGGAGAACCCATGACCGACCCGAGCCCCGACCCGATCAGCCCCCCGATCAGCACCCCGATCAGCAGGGCCGAGATGGAGGAGTTCTGGGAATCCTGGCTCGACATCAACCGCGAGGCCGAGCGCACCGGCGACTGGCGCGTGATGGCCGAGCACTACGCCCTCGATGCGACCTACGGCTGGATGTACAGCGTCGATGAGCAGTTCATGGCCGTGGGGCGCGACCAGATCCGCGACTACGCCATCGGCATCGAGATGGACGGACTCGACGGCTGGCACTACGACTACCAAGCGACAGTGATGGATGAGAAGACCGGCATGGTCGTGGGGTTCTGGAAGCAGAAGTCCGGGATCATCGACGACGCCACCGGCGAGGAGTTCGAGATCATCGGGATCGGTGGCTCGTGGTTCGGGGTCGAACGCCAGACCACCGGCGACGACGCGGGCAAACTCAAGTTCGCCTGGCAGCGCGACTGGTTCGACATGCCCTCGACGGCCCACACCTTCATGAAGATCATCGAGGCCGACAAGGCCCCCGAGACGCTGCTGAAGCGGATGTCGGTCAGCGGCCTCGACGTGCCGGGGCACTACCGGCTCAAGGACATGCCGTCCTCGGTGTGGCCACCGCCGGTCGAGGCGGGCAAGTACATCTCGCAGAAGAGCGCACCGGAGGCGACCGCATGACCGGCCCCACCCCCATCACCACGCCAGCGCCGTTGATGTTGATCGACGGCAAACTCGTCCCCGCCGGCGATGGGTCGACCTACCCGATCCTCAACCCGGCCACCGGGGCGGAGATCGGCCGGGCGCCCGACGCCACCGCCGAGGACGTCGACAGCGCGATCGCTGCCGCGCGGCGGGCCTTCGACGAGAGCGACTGGTCGCGCGACGTCGAACTGCGAGTGCGGTGTCTTCGTCAACTGCAGGCGGCCCTGCTCGGCGTGGCCGAGGAGTTCAAGACCCTCACCACCGCGGAGGTCGGGATGCCGGCCTTCATGATCACCGCCGCCGGCTTCGACGCACCCGTCGAGGGTCTGGGCTGGGTCGCCGACCTCGCCGAGAAATACGAGTGGGAGAGCGACCTGGGAGTGGCCTCGCCCATGGGCATCGCGAGCAAACGCACCGTGCACCGCGAGGCGGTGGGTGTCGTGGCCGCCATCACCCCGTGGAACGTGCCCACGCAGATCAACCTCGCCAAGGTCGGTCCGGCGCTGGCCGCCGGCTGCACGGTCGTGCTCAAGCCGGCCCCCGACACGCCCTGGCTGGCCTGCGAACTCGGCCGCC
Organism: Nocardioides sp.; assembly: GCA_041581495.1. Classification (GTDB taxonomy): domain Bacteria; phylum Actinomycetota; class Actinomycetes; order Propionibacteriales; family Nocardioidaceae; genus Nocardioides. The sequence continues at coordinate 4,764 of JBFIDC010000171.1, forward strand.
TCGTGGCCGAGGAGACCGACATCCCGGCAGGTGTGTTCAACGTCGTGACCCCGCTGTCCAACGAGGTCGCCGCAACCCTGACCACCGACGCGCGAGTCGACATGGTCTCGTTCACCGGGTCGACCAACACCGGGCGAGCGATCATGGCCGCCGCGGCTCCGACGCTGAAGAAGGTGTTCCTCGAACTCGGGGGCAAGTCCGCTGCTATCGCCCTCGACGATGCCGACGTGGCCTCGGTGGCTGGTGCTACGGCGTTCGCCGCCTGCATCCACGCCGGTCAGGGCTGCGCGATCACGACCCGACTGGTCGTGCCGCGCGAGAAGTACGACGAGGCGGTGCAAGTGGCCGCGGCGACCATGGAGTCCATCGGAGCCAAGGACCCGGCCGATCCGGGCGCCATCTGCGGGCCGGTGATCTCCTCGATCCAGCGCGACCGCGTCGAGGAGTACCTGCGGATCGCCGAGGCCGAAGGCGGCACCTTCGCCACCGGCGGGCACGTCATCGACCAAGACGGCTACTGGATCGAGCCGACGGTCGTCTCCGGCCTGGACAACACCTCACGACTGGCGCAGGAGGAGATCTTCGGACCGGTGCTCGTGGTGATCCCTCACGACGGCGACGATGACGCGGTGCGGATCGCCAACGAATCCGAGTACGGACTGTCCGGCTCGGTCGACTCTGCCGACCTCGAGCGGGCCAGGGCCGTCGCCAAACGCATTCGCACCGGCACCTTGGCGGTCAACGGTGGCGTGTGGTTCAGCCCGGACGCTCCGTTCGGTGGATACAAGCAGTCGGGGATCGGTCGCGAGATGGGTGTGGCCGGCTTCGAGGAATACCTAGAGACGAAGACGGTGGCCGAACCAGCATGAGGAACCCCAGCATGAGCAAACGATTCGAGAACAAGGTCGTCGTCGTCACCGGCGCGGCACAGGGCATCGGCGAGGCGTACGCCAAGGCGTTGGCCGCCGAAGGTGCGGCAGTGGTGGTGGCCGACCTCAACGAGGAGTCCGGCCAACAGGTCGCCAAGCAGATCGAAGCCGACGGAGGGCGCGCCATCTTCGTGCGCACCGACGTCTCCTCGGCCGAGTCGGCCGAGGCCATGGTCGCAGCGACGGTCGAGGCATTCGGCGGGATCGACCTGCTGGTCAACAACGCCGCGATCTATGGCGAGATGCAATTCGACCTGTTGATCAGCGTCGACTGGGACTACTACCGCAAGTTCATGTCGGTCAACATGGACGGCGCCCTGGTGATGACCCGGGCCTGCTACCCCGAGATGAGCAAGCGCGGCGGCGGGGCGATCGTCAACCAGAGTTCCACCGCGGCCTACCTCTACTCCGGCTTCTACGGACTGGCCAAGGTCGGGGTCAACGGCCTGACCCAGCAACTCGCCCACGAGTTGGGCGGCATGAACATCCGGGTCAACGCCGTCGCCCCTGGCCCGACCGACACACAGGCGACCCGCACGCAGGCCGGCGATGCCGCCAAGGACCTGGTCAAGAACCTGGCGCTGAAGCGGATGGGCGAGGTCGGCGACATGGTCGGCGCCTGCCTGTTCCTGCTCTCCGACGAGTCCTCGTGGGTGACCGGACAGATCATCGCGGTCGACGGCGGACAGACCTTCCGCGCATGAGTGGCGCCACGAGGGTCGGGTTCGTCGGGCTCGGCAACATCGGCAAGCCGATGGCGCTCCGCCTCGCCTCGGCTCCGCCCGAGGACGGCCTCGAACTCACCGTCTTTGACGTGGCGGCCGAGCCGCTGGCCGAACTCGGCACCGCGGGCGCGAAGGTCGCCGGCAGCGTCGCCGAACTCGCTGGCCAGGTCGAGGTCCTCTGCGTGATGGTGCGCGACGACGACCAGGTGCGCGAGGTGCTCGGTGAGGCGTTGGGAACCGCTCAGGCAGGGTTGGTGGTGGTCGTCCACTCGACGGTGGCGCCACTGACGCCTCGCCAACTCGAGGTCACCGCGGCGCGCCACGACGTGCGCGTTCTCGATGCACCGGTCAGTGGTGGCGCGATGGGTGCTGCCGAGGGCACCCTGGCCATCATGGTCGGCGGCGCCGAGGCTGCCTACGACGTGGCGCGTCCGGTCCTCGAGCGGATGGGGACCCGGGTCGCCCGCGCAGGAGACATCGGCGCCGGCACCAAGATGAAGTTGGCGCGCAACATGATGCACTTCACGGCGTTCGCGGCAGCCACCGAGGCGCAACGGTTGGCCGAGGCGGCCGGCCTCGACCTCGTCGAACTCGGCAACATCGTGCGGCACACCGACGCGATCACCGGCGGGCCGGGGGCGATCATGCATCGTGACACCACCGCGCCGCTGGCCGCGGACGACTTCTGGCACGGCGTCTTCACCCATGTGTGGGCGCTGGGGGAGAAGGACCTGAATTTCGCGATCGATCTGGCAGAAACGCTGGATGTCGACGTACCGCTCGCGCGTGAAGCACGCGAGCGACTGGCGAAAGGGCTTGGACTCTGATGGGCAAATTCGATGATCTCCCCGAGGTGCGCCGCGCGGGACTGGAGAAGATGGAGGAGGTCTACGGCTTCGACATGACCGACGGAGTGGGCGACTTCTTCGGCTACACCGCCGATCACCTGTTCGCCGACATCTGGAACCGACCCGGACTCTC
>JBFIDC010000172.1:0-7384 GCA_041581495.1 Nocardioides sp.
CAGCCATGTAGCCGGCGTGCGGCCCGCCGTAGAAGAGCGGGACACCGAACCGCTGCGAACTTCCGACCACCACATCCGCACCCAGGGAGCCGGGCGACTCGAGCAGCGTGAGCGCGAGCAGGTCGGCGGCCACCACGGCCAGAGCGTCGCGTTCGTGGGCCTGCTCGATGACCTGGCGGGGATCCAGGATGCGTCCGGAGGCACCGGGGTACTGCACGAGGACCCCGCTGAGCGGACCCTCGGGGAGCCCGGCGGTGAGATCGGCAACGACCACCTCGATCCCCATGGCCTCGGCCCGGGTGCTCACCACCGCAATGGTCTGCGGCAACGCATCGGCGTCGATCACGAAGGGGCCACTCGCCTTGCGGTTGCCTCGCCTGACCAGGGTCATCGCCTCGGCCGCCGCGGTGCCTTCATCGAGCAGCGAGGAGTTGGCGGTCGGCAACCCGGTCAGGTCGCCGATCACGGTCTGGAAGTTGATCAGCGCCTCGAGTCGGCCTTGCGAGATCTCGGGCTGGTAGGGCGTGTAGGCGGTGTACCAGGCGGGATCCTCGAGGACGTTGCGGCGAATCACCGGAGGGGTGATCGTCCCGTGATAGCCCAGGCCGATCATGGGCTCGGCGGGTTGGTTGGCCGCCGCCAGGCCTCGGAGTTCGGCGGCGACGTCCTGCTCGGTCGCCGCAGGCGGGAGGTCGAGGTCCCCCGTCGACCGGATGCCCCCCGGCACTGCGGCCGCCATGAGGTCATCGAGTGAGTCGTAGCCCAGGAGGGCCAGCATCTTCTCGACGTCGGATTCGGCTACACCGATGTGCCGGTCGGCGAAGGGCGCATGGGCGAAGGGCAAATGGTCTGACACGGGGCTCCTCAGGCAGGCAGGCTCGGAACCCTCCCCCTCTGTCGTGGCCCGGCCATCGCTGGAGGGTTCACTTCAGAGTTGCCTGGCCCGCTCGGTCCTGGCGCCTGAGAGGTTCCGGGGAGGAATTGCCCCTTCGGCGCTCCGACATGGTCGGAGACTCTCCCGTGCGGGATGGTCAGCGAGTTCAGCCTAGCGGACCGAGGCGCTGCCCCGGCGATGCCCCACGCCGTGGACGCCGGTGTGCTCAGCCGGTGTGCTCAGCCGGTCTGGCGGGCGGCGCGACGCGCTGCGAGTTCGTCGCCGGCCTGCGGCTCGAGATCGGCCTCGGCGCGTTCGCTGGGGAGTTCGGCGAGGCTGCCCTCGATCTCACGCCACACACCACCTATGGCGATGCCGAACACGCCCTGGCCGCCCTGCAGCAGGTCGATGACTTCGTCGTTGGAGGTGCACTCATAGACCGAGGCGCCATCGCTCATCAGCGTCACGCGGGTCAGGTCGTCGGTGCCACGCTCACGCAGGTGTGAGACCGCGATGCGGATCTGCTGGAGCGAGATCCCGGCGTCGAGAAGTCGCTTGATGACCTTGAGGATCAAGATGTCGCGGAAGGAGTAGAGCCGCTGCGTGCCGGATCCGGTGGCACCGCGCACGGTGGGTTCCACGAGTCCGGTGCGGGCCCAGTAGTCCAGTTGCCGGTAGGTGATGCCGGCGGCGTTGCAGGCCGTGGGGCCGCGGTAGCCGGTGTCGCTGGGCAGCGGCGAGACGTCGTCGGTGAAGAGGAGGCCCTGCTCTTCGGCAGACTCGACCGCGCGCGCGGCCTCAGCAGCGTCCTGTAGTTCGTGTTGGTCGTGCTCGTTCACGCCCACTCCTCGCAATCCAAGTCGCGCTCGCCCCACCAGGGATGGATTTCGTCGGCTACTCGGCACCAGCCGGGTGGACAACGACATCGATGGAGTTACAACGACGACAGTTCAAGGTACGGCGAGGATCGGGCTGGGTCAACGACGCGCGCGGGCGTGTCTCACCCTCAACCTGAGGTTGAGAGTGAGGGTCAGCGGGCGTCGAAGTCCTCAGGGGTGACGTGGTCGAGGAACTCCCTGAACTTCTCGACCTCGTCCTCCTGCTCGGCCGGCGCCGCGAGGCCTGCCTCGTCGAGGACCTCATCGGCACAGAAGATGCGCGCTCCGGTGCGCAGGGCAAGCGCGATCGAGTCGGAGGGCCGAGCACTGACTTCGGTCCCGGAGCCGAAGACCAGGGTGGCGTAGAAGACGCCGTCCTTCATCTCGGTGATCCGCACTTCGTCGAGCTGACTGCCCGTCGCCTCGAGAAGGTCCTTCATGAGGTCGTGGGTCAGCGGCCGCGGAGGCACCACGCCCTGCTGGGCGAACGCGATCGCGGTGGCCTCCACCGCACCGATCCAGATCGGCAGGTAGCGCTCCCCGCTGACCTCGCGCAGGAGCACAATGGGTTGGTTGGACGGCATCTCGACTCGGACGCCCATCACATCGACCTCGCGCACGCGACCAGCCTACTCCGGCTTCCTCGGCGGACCAGCCCCTCAGATCCGGGGCCCTCAGATCCGGCGTAGGCCTGTCTTGACCAACGTCGCGTGCAATCGCAAGGACAAGGCGGCGATCTGCGCCACGGTGTCTTCGGTGCGCGCCTTCGCCGCAGCATCCCCCGACTTGCGCTGGGGAGCGACGATCTGCTCGACGAGCCCCACCTCGCGGTCCGCGGCCGCCTTGAAGGCGCGCAGGTGCCGCGGCTCGATGCCGAAGTCGCTCATCTGCTTGGCCGTGGTGGCGACCACCAGAGCATCCGTGTCGTAGTGACCGGTGGCGGGTTTGGCGCTGACGAGGCCGAAGTCCTCGAGTTGCGTGAGCAGATCCTCGGAGATCTCGGCGATCTTGAGCAGTTCTTTGCGTGAGAGCCGGACCTCGTCATTGCGTCGGAACGACTCGGGGCTGGGCATCCCGTCGGATGACAGGGCCACCTCGGGGACCGTGGGGTTGAGAGCGACCAGCGGCGGCGGCTCGAGTCCGCGGTCGATCGCATCGAGGATCTCGGCGATGCGCTTGTGTGACTGCTCGTGGTCTCGTTGGAGCACCAACACGTAGCGCAGGCGCTCCACGTCGGCGGAGGAGAACTTGCGGTAGCCCGAGGGGGTCCGCTCGGGCGAGACGTAGCCCTTGTCCTCGAGGAAGCGGATCTTGGGGATGCTGATCGTCGGGAAGTCCGGGCGCAGGATCTCAAGGACCTGCCCGATGTTCATCAGGGCAGCGTTCGGGTCTTCTGCGGGGTTGCCGGCCCGGGCGCCGGCGACGGGTGCGCTCACGCCTCGTGCCCGGCGAAGAACACCAGGCGGTACTTGCCCACCTGGACCTCGTCGCCGTCGGTGAGGTGCACCGTGTCGATGCGATCGCGATTGACGTAGGTGCCGTTGAGGCTCCCCGAGTCGGTCACGCTGAATGAGTCGCCGGTGCGGTGGAACTCCGCATGCTGGCGCGAGACCGTCACGTCGTCGAGGAAGATGTCGCAATCCGGGTTTCGCCCCGCACGCACGAGGTCCTTGTCGAGCAGGAACCGGCTACCGGAGCCGGGACCCCGTTGCACCACCAGCAGTGCGTGGCCGGTCGGCAACGCGTCGACCGCGGCGGCGTGCACCGGGTCGATCGCACGATCGGAGGTGTCGGTCTTGGGCTGCGCGTCCGAGGCAGCGGTGACCTGGATCGTGGCGGTGGACTCCGCCGAGCTCTCAACACCCTCGAGCTGGGTGCCGCACTGCGAGCAGAACCGGGCATGGTCGGGATTGCGGTGACCGCAGTTGGTGCAGAACGGCATCCTGACCTCCCCTTGTTCATTGCTCGATCGGATATCGCGAACCTATCAAGGAACCAAGCACGGATTCGCGGACTTGCGGGGGTGTCGTCAGCCCTCGAGCGATTCTTGATAGGCCGCCGCGCTCATCAGCGCGTCCATCTGGCTCGGGTCGCTCGGGACGACCTCGAACAGCCAGCCACCGCCGTAGGCATCGTTGTTGACGAGTTCGGGTGTGGCGTCCAGTGAGTCGTTGCGCGCCACGACCTCGCCGCTGACCGGCGCATAGACGTCACTGACCGACTTGGTGGATTCGAGCTCACCGCACGTCGAGCCGGCGGTGATGGTCTCGCCGAGCTCAGGAAGGGAGACGTAGACGATGTCGCCGAGAGCATCCTGGGCGTAGTGGGTGATCCCAACCCGGACCGAGCCCTCGGCCTCGCCCGGACGGCGCAGCCACTCGTGCTCTGGGGTGTAGAGCAGGTCATCGGGGTACACAGGGTCTCCTCACTCGCACGTGGTGTCGGCGCTTCTTGCGCGTTGTCGAGCCTGTGGCTCGACAGCCACTCGAGTCAACCTACTGCTCGGCTCCGGACTGGGCGAAGCCAGGTTGGGAGGTTTCGGCCACCGTGGTGATGTCGACCGCGTTGAGTTCGGTGTAGGTCAGCTCGGCGATGTTGTCCTTTTGGAACTGATCCTGGGGTCCGTTCGGGAACCGGAGGGCCGCGACCAGCGCGGGGGGGCTGCCGATCACGTCGATGACGTACGGCGCTCGAAGCAGGGTGCCGCCCACGATCACTCCGCCTTCGGTGTCGCGGAAGGACGTGGACGCCACAACGCGAACGGCGCTGTTGATCTGGATCGCCTCGGCACCGGCGCTGCGCAGTGCCTGAACCATGTCGATGAACGGCTCGAGACGCACCGGGCCGGCGACCTCTTTGATCGTGATCTGCACCCCTGGCCCCGTGACGGCCACCGTGCCGGCCAGGACGGAGAGCACATCGAGTTCGGTGGTCGCCTGCTCCAGCGCCGCGGTGCGGGCGTTGGTCTCGCTGAGCAGGTCGTCCCGGGTCTCCTCCAGGCGCTGAATCTCGGCGTTGGCGCGCTGGGTGGTGTCCGCGAGGCCGTTGAGGACGTCGATGAGGTCCTGCTCCCGCAGGCCGGCATAGGTGTCATCGACGGTGTTGGCCCGCACCTGGGTTACCACCGAGAACCCCAAGGCGGCCAGCAGCAGTCCCACGACGACCTGGCTGCGCGAGGGACGGGTCAGCGCGTGCAACAACCGGGCGCCTGCCCCAGGCGTGGGCTGCGCCGCGTCCTCGTCAGGCGTGCTGGACGCCTCGGCGCCGGAGGCTTCTGGCAGGCGCGGCTTGTGCTCCGCTCTCCTGTGGTCGGCGGCCTTGTGAACGGGGGTCTTGTGGTCGGCGGCCTTGTGGTCGGGTGCTTTGTGTTCAGGCATGGAACAGATGCCTTCTGATGGCGGCCACGTTGGAGAAGATGCGGATCCCCAGCACCACGATGACCCCGGTCGACAACTGTCCCCCGACTCCCAGTTGGTCACCCAAGAACACGATCCCGGCAGCGATCACCACATTGCTCGCGAAGGAGATGACGAAGACCTTGTCGTCGAAGATGCCGTCGAGGTAGGCCCGAAGACCACCGAAACTCGCATCGAGCGCAGCGACGACGGCAATGGGCAGATACGGCTCGAGGGCAAGGGGAACCCCAGGCTGGAAGACCAGTCCGAGCAGGAGTCCGACGACGAGCCCGAGTACGGCAATCACGAAGTGGTGCCCTCCTGGTCCTTTGATCCCGCCGGTTCGATCCGGGTCGCATAACTCACCCGCTGCAGAGATGGTGCCCCGGCGGGCACCTCGATCAAACCCACATTCTCACGCTCCACGTCGAATCCGAACTGTGCGGCGAGGGCAAAGAAGGTGAGTCCTGACTCGGATTCGATGAGATCCGCCTGCATATTCGGCCCGCCGATGGCCTGCACGACGTACGGCGGGGACAACGGACCCTTGTTGACCTGGATGGCGATATCGGCGTTGACGATGGCGCTGAGCGCGGTCAGTCGACGCCCGTTGATCGTGATCGCTTCGGCCCCGACGTCCCACAGCGCATTGACCAGGAGTCTCAGGTCGGTGGCCCGCACCAGACCGTCCAGGCTCCCATTGGGATTGTCGGTCACGGTGATCCGCAGACCCGGGCCCGACGCGGCGACGAAGCCGGCCGCGAAGCCGACCTCCGCGCTGCGCTCGGTGGTCGCGGTGAGCGATCTGGCGAGTTCGACCAACTTGTCGACCAGACTCGAGTTGGTGGTCCTCAGCACCGAGATGCGGTCCTGGAGACCCGAGACCGAGTCGCGTCGGGCCTCGATCCGCTCCACCAGTGCGGCCCGATTCGCTTCGGTCACGTCGGCGTTGCGCGAGGTCTGACCAGCGGCGATCGCCACCAGCAGGCCGAGGATCGATACGGCGACCGCGGCACCGACGTAGCGGCGCTCGCCGCGCTTGGGCGGACCCGTCCGGCGACGCGCGACCTCGGCATAGTCCAGATCGAGCGCCTCTTGGCCGACCAGGTCGAGCAGTGGTGTGCGCGCCCGGTCGGAAACCTCAGCCACCTCGAGCCGCGCGTCGCGGCCGACGTTCGGTGGTGGCGAGCAGGCGATGGACCTGCCAGGCATAGAGGATCCCGGCCCACCAGTACAAGCCCACGCCCCAGAAGGCGAAAGCCCAGCCGAAGACTTCCGCGAGCCTCGCCACGGTGCCGTCACCGTCGCCCAGCAGCAGGAGGGGGAACGCATAGAGCAGATTGAAGGTCGCGGCCTTGCCCAAGAAGTGAACCGGCAGCGAGCTGTATCCACGGGTGCGCAGGAGCGGCACCAGGCCCCACATCAGCAGGTCCCGAAGCGGCAGCGACACCGCCAACCACCACGGAATGACATCTCGCAGGGCCAGGCCCAGGACCACGGCCAGGATGTAGAGCCGGTCGGCGACCGGGTCGAGGATCTGGCCGATCACCGTCGCCTGGTTGAGCTTCCGGGCCAGGTAGCCGTCCAGGTAGTCGGTGATTCCGGAGACCATGAGCAGCGCCAGCGCCCACCCGTCCGCCTCGGGACCGAGGACGAGATAAAGGAACAGCGGAACGCCCAGCAGTCGCAGGCCGCTGATCACGTTGGGAAGCGTCCACACGCGATTGCTGAGCTCAGAGGTGGTCCTCGTCGGCTCAGTCACGACCAAAGGGTAATGGTGGACGTCACACCGGCTCGTCGAGGTGGGCCGCATCCCGGATCTCGCCGACCAACTCTTCGATGACGTCTTCCAAGGTGACGACCCCGAGCGTCGCACCGTTCTCGTCACTGACCAGCGCCATGTGGGCGCCACGGCGCTGCAACGTCTCCAGGGCGTCGTGGAGCAGATCATCGGTGTCGACGCGGGCGAACGGCCGGATCAGGGCGTCGTCGATGGTGCGCGAGCGCAGCGAGTCGTCGGTCTCGAGAACGTCCTTGATGTGCAGGTAGCCGATCAGGGCGCCGCCGTCGGTCACCGGGAAACGGCTGTACCCGGTCTCCGCGCAGCGGGCCTCGACATCCGCCACCGTGGCACCGCGCGGCACGGTCGTCAGGGTCTGAGTCGGCATCAGCACAGTGGTCACCGGCTTCTCGGTGAAGCCCAGCGCCCCTGCCAGACGGTCGTACTCCGCGGCTTC
>JBFIDC010000173.1:0-7366 GCA_041581495.1 Nocardioides sp.
AGTTTCACCGGGTACCCGGTGAAACTGGAGCCTCCCCGCTCAAGGATTAGCGGGGGAGCGTGAGTTTCACCGGGTGCCCGGTGAAACTGGTTCCAGCGGCGCACCATCGCAACAGTTCGCTTTCGCATGGCAGTGCGGGCACAGCCATCTGGTGCTGATCGGGTCGAACTCCTCGCCGCAGAAGTCGCAGGGCATACGAGCCACGGTAGGCGACCGGCTGGCCCGAGCCGGGCACTTAGAGTCGTGGCGTGGCGAGGTACATCGGGTTCCTGCGGGCGATCAACCTCGGCAAGACGCGCAAGTTCCCCAAGGACGCCATCATCAGAGCCACCGAGGCGGCCGGGTTCAGCGAGGTGGCGACCCACATCAACACTGGCAACGTCCGCTTCGAGACCAGCCTGCGTTCCCGGGCCAAGATCGAGGCGGCGCTCGAAGCAGCCTTCGGCGAGGAGGCCGGGTTCGAGGTGCCGACCATCGTCTTCAGCGCCGCGGAGATCCGCGAGATCGCCGAGTACGCCGAGACGCTGGGAGAGGCCACGCGCCACTACGTTTCGCTTCTCAAACAGGAGCCATCGGCCGCGAGCGCCGCGTCGATGGAGGCGGCCAGCCTCGATGATGAACTGGTCAGGGTTCAAGGCCGGGCCGTGCACCTGTTGTTCAGCGGCGTCAACTACCTCGACGCCCAGATCACCAATGCTCAGGTCGAGAAGCAACTCGGCGTCGCGACCAACCGCAACCTGACGGTGATCAATGCGCTGGCACAGAAGTGGTGCTGAATTCGGCGCGGGGCAGGTCGCGGACCGAGCGTGAGACCAGGGTCAGCAAGGCCACCACGAGATAGATCACCCCACCGATCACCATCACGCGTTGAATCCCGAAGACGTGCCCGAGTGGGCCGAAGGTGAGCTGCCCGATGGGGATGGCCACGAACGAGCCGAGGCCGTCATAGGAGTAGGCGCGCGACAGCATCTCCTCGGGCACGTTCTCCTGCATGGCCAGGTTCCAGCCGAGCCCGAAGACCTCGGTCCCGATCCCGGCCAGGAGCGCGGCGACCAAGACGACGGACAGCACCGGGTTGAGGCCGAGAGCCAGCGGGGGCAGGGATAGCAGGCTGAGCGCCAGCATCCCGGTGCGCAGCGGACGCCGCAGCGGGAGCCGCATCAGGGCGAAGGAACACAGCAGGAACCCCAACGCCTCGGCCGAGAGGATCAGCCCCCAGCCGCTCTCGCCGAGGTCGGTCCGCAACGCCAAGACCGGGCCCAGGGTGTGAAACGCCCCGCTCTGGATCGCGTTGAGCAGCCCGAGGGAGAGAACGACCGCCCACAGCCAGGTGGTGCCGGTGAAGTAGTGCCAGCCCTCGCGCAGATCGGCGATGACGCTGGACTCGGCGGTGCGGGCGGCGGGTGGTGGCAGGGTGACTCGCACCAGGAGGACTGCCGCGAGCAGGTAGGTCGCCCCGTCGATCGCGAGCGCCCAACCGGCTCCCACGGTGACCACCAGCACGCCACTGACCGCCGGGCCGAGCACCATGAGCGCGTTGCGCTGGACCGAGACCAGCAGGTTCGCCTGCTTGAGTTGCGACCGGGGGACGAGTTGGGGCAGCACGCTCGACAGCGCCGGCATGCTTGCGGCGGCCATCATGCCGTTGATCGCCGTGAGGACCACCAGTTGCCACAGTTGCGCCTGACCCGAGATCACCAGAGCGGCGATCGCGAGTTGGCTGAGCCCCGAGGCGACGTTGGAGACCTGGATGACCAGGGTCCGACCGAACCTGTCGGCGATGACGCCGCCCACCAGCATGAAGACCACCAGGGGGATGCTGTGTGCCGCGAGCACGATGCCGAGGGCGGTCGCCGAATCGCTGACCTCGAGGACGGCGAAGGCCAGGGCCACACTCGCCATCACCGTACCGACCAGGTTCACCAGTCGTGAGAAGAAGTAGTAGCGGAAGTTGAGTTCGCGCAGCGGCGCGAACGCTGAGTTGTCGCTCATAAGTCGCCCTTCATCTGGAAGGCCCACGTGGTCGCGCTGATGTGCACGGTGCCGGGTGTCTGTGGCGCCTGGTTGTTGTCGTGGAGAAGTGCCGAGGCTTCGAGCAGCAGGGCCTGGGCGCGCTGCCAGACCTCCGGGGCCACCCAGCCTTCGAGGTCGCTGTTGTGACCGCCGGTGCCGACCTCGCGGTCGAGCAGGCGGCGTTCGATCTCGAGGCCGAGGCTGCGCGCGTAGGCGAGAGGTTCGCGAGCATCATCGCGACTGCGCATGTGCTCGCCCCTGAGTTCGTGCGGGTACCGGTAGCGCTTGGCGATGCCGCCGCGGATTCGTTCCTCGCCGGCCTCGAGGATCTCGCCGGAATCGAGCAGCTTGCGGAGGTGGTAGGAGGCGTTGGCATGGGTCAGGTCGAGTTCCCGCGCCACCTCGGCGGCACTGAGCTCACTGCCGGTCAGCAGGGACAGGATGCGCAATCGAATGGGGTGGGCGGTAGCCCTCAGCCCTTTGAGGTCGTCGTCTGCCATCGCTGATCCCTACTCTCCAATAAGTCTTGGGGAGTGAGTATGCCGCGCACTTCGGGGGACTGTCAAACACTTCTTTGGGAGTGTTAGCGGCCGCGGAACTCGGGCTTGCGCTTCTCGCCGAAAGCGCGCATGCCTTCGGCGGCGTCGGACGTGCGCAGCAGGATCGTCTGTCCGGTGCGTTCGCGCTCGAGGGCCTGCTCGAGTTGGTCGAGGGTGGCTGCGTTGATCGCCTTCTTGGCCGCCGCATAGGCCAAGGGGGGGCCCGAAGCAAGGCGCCGGGTCAGCGTGCTCACGATGCCCGGGAAGTCCTCTGGAGTGGCCACGTGGGTGACCAGGCCGGCGTCGTAGGCCTCGTGCCCGGTGAGAGGTTCGGCGAGCAGCGCCATCCGCATCGCTCGGGGCCGGCCGATCGCGGCAGCGACCGTGGCCGAGGTGCCGCCGTCGGTCATGAGACCGATCCGAGAGAACGCCAGCAGGAACAGGGCGGACTCGCTGGCCACGATCACGTCCGCCGCGAGGGCGATGGAGCAACCGACGCCCGCAGCCACGCCGTCGACCGCGGCCAGGACCGGCTTGGAGCACCCGACCACCGCTCGAACCATCCGGTTGGCGGCGTCGAGGGCGCGGACGTCGAAGTTCTCGATGGCCTCCTCACCGGAGATGTCGGCCCCCGCGCTGAAGGATCCGCCAGAACCAGTCAGCACGACCACGCGCACCGCGTCATCGGCGTGCGCACGCTCCAACTGCTCGGCCAAGGTGATGGCCATCGGTCCGCTGAGGGCGTTGAGCACCTCGGGCCGGTTGAAGGTCAACGTGAGAACGCCGTCGGCGAGATCGACTCGAATCTGTTCGGTTGAGGCCACGTGGGCGAGCGTAGTTCTTGGGCGCTTGGGCTTGGGCGCTTGGGTGCCGGGGCTCCGGCGGCCCCGAGGTCACTTCCCGCGCGAGTCGTTCGCTTCCTGGGGAAGATCTCGCCCGGGAAGCGCCGGAGTCACCGGGGCCCCGGTGACTCCGTCCCGCGTCCCGCGTCCCGCCAAGCGCCCGCCCCACGGTCTTCCCCGCCTGCACAGCGGGACTGGTGGGGTCTGTGTCACGATGGGCAGATGTCCGCAGCAGCCCCGGTCGAGGTCGAACCGGAGGTCATTCCGGACGAGTCGACCCGGCTGGCCAAACCCTGGGTGACCATCGTCTGGAACGACCCCGTCAACCTGATGTCCTATGTGAGTTTCGTCTTCCAGAAGTACTTCGGCTACGACAAGAAGAAGGCCGAGAAGCTCATGATGGAGGTTCACGAGGAGGGCAAGTCGGTGGTCAGTTCGGGCTCCCGCGAAGAGATGGAACGCGACGTGCAGGCCATGCACGAGTACGGCCTGTGGGCGACGATGGACAAGCAGGAGTGACCGACTCGAGGAGCACCAGGTGAGCGGCTTCGCGCGTCACCGCCGCAGTGGCCGGATCATGGCGACATTCACCGGGTTCGAAGCGGAGTTGCTGCGCTCCCTGGCGGCCCAACTCGTCGAGTTGCTCCGCAACGAGGCGGCAGTGCCCCAGGACGACACCGATCCCTTCGAGGCGCTGATGGACTTCTCGGGACCGACCACCGCGCCCGAGGATCCGGTGCTCGCGCGGCTGTTCCCGACGGCCTATCCCTCCGATGAGGAGGCGGCCGCCGAGTTCCGTCGCTTCACCGAGGGCGGGCTGCGCGATGGGAAGGCCCAGGCGGCGATTGCGATCATCGACGGCCTCGAGGAGGCCGGGTTGCCGGCCGAGCTCACCGAGGACGGTCTGATGATCGATGTCGAACTCGAGCCGCCCCTGGCCGAGGTATGGATGCGTTCCTTCACCGATCTGCGGCTCGCGCTGGCGACCCGACTCGAGATCGAAGAGGGTGATGAGGAGTTCTGGGCCGCGCTCCCGGACGAGGATCCGCGCTCACAGGCCCATGACATCTATGAGTGGGTCGGCTACCTGCAAGAGACACTCGTCCACGCCCTGAGCAGCCGTTAGGCCCCAGGTTCTGGGAGCCACCTACCCTGTTCTCGTGCTGAATCTTGCCCAGGCGACCTACGACGCCATCGTCGCGCACGCCAAGCGCGACCACCCCGACGAGGCCTGCGGCGTGGTGGCCGGGCCCGAGGGCAGCGACCGCGCCGAACGGGTCATCGAGATGGTCAACGCGGCCGGCAGCCCCACGTTCTATGAGTTCGACTCCGGTGATCTGCTGCGGCTCTATCGAGAGATGGACGACAACGACGAGGAGCCGGTGGTGATCTATCACTCCCACACGGCGACTGAGGCCTATCCCAGCAGGACCGACATCGGCCTCGCGAGCGAGCCGAATGCCCACTATGTGCTGGTCAGCACCCGAGACTGCTTCGATTCCGAGGGTGGGAATAACGAGGGGCCTGTCGAGTTCAGGTCATACAGGATCATCGACGGCGAAGTGATCGAAGAAGAGGTCAACGTCGTCGAGCAACTACCACCACCAGATCCCGCCCAATCAGACCCAGCAAGGAGCTCCCTCTGATGGCCATCGAGGTCCGAATCCCCACCATCTTGCGCACGTTCACCGACGGCGCCAAGGCAGTCGACGCCCAGGGCGCGAGCCTGAGCGCACTGATCGAGGACCTCGAGGGCAACCACCCAGGCCTCAAGGACCGCCTGATCGAAGACGGCGACCTGCGCCGGTTCATCAACGTCTACATCAACGACGAGGACGTGCGGTTCATCGGCGGTCTCGAGGCCGAGTTGAGCGACGGCGACCAGGTCGTCGTCCTGCCGGCGGTCGCCGGCGGCGCGGCCTGACCTCGTGGTGCGCTACGACGACCTGCTCGCCTCGGTCGGCGGCACGCCGCTGGTCGGCCTGCCTAGGTTGTCGCCGAGCGCCGAGGTGCGCCTGTGGGCCAAGCTCGAGGACCGCAACCCGACCGGCTCGATCAAGGACCGTCCCGCACTGGCCATGATCGAGGAGGCCGAACGGGACGGCACGCTGCGCCCCGGGGCCACCATCCTCGAGCCGACCTCCGGCAACACCGGCATCTCGTTGGCGATGGCCGCCAAGCTCAAGGGCTATCGGATGGTCTGCGTGATGCCCGAGAACACCTCACAGGAGCGCCGCCAACTCTTGGCCATGTGGGGCGCCGAGATCATCTCGTCATCTGCTGCGGGCGGCTCCAACGAGGCTGTCCGCCTCGCCAAGGCCGTCGCGGCCGAGCACCCCGACTGGGTGATGCTCTATCAGTACGGCAACCACGCCAATGCCCTGGCGCACGAGCGCGGCACCGGGCCCGAGTTGCTCGCCGATCTTCCCGAGATCACCCATTTCGTGGGTGGGCTGGGCACCACCGGCACGCTGATGGGTGTCGGACGTTTCTTCCGCCGCGCCAAACCTGAGGTGCGGATCGTGGCCGCGGAGCCGCGCTATGGCGAACTCGTCTATGGCCTGCGCAACCTCGATGAAGGCTTCGTGCCGGAGTTGTACGACGAGGGGCTCATCGACGCGCGCTTCTCGGTGGGGCCGCGCGACGCCGTCCGCCGGGTGCGTGAACTGCTCGAACTCGAGGGGATCTTTGCCGGCGTCTCGACGGGTGCGATCCTGCACGCGGTGCTCGCCCAGGCCGCCAAGGCAGTCAAGGCCGGAGAGTCGGCTGACATCGCTTTCGTGGTGTGTGATGGTGGCTGGAAATACTTGTCGACGGGCGCCTATGAGGGAACCGTCGACGAGGCGGAGGATCGTCTGGAGGGGCAGTTGTGGGCATAGCGCCGGCCAGGTTCGTGCTCGGATTCGTCCTGAGTCTCGGGCTCGTTCTCAGTTCGGCGCTGATCGCCACACCGGCCACCGCGGCCGCGTTGACCAACACGGTCAAACCCAGCATCTCGGGCAAGGCGGTCTACTCCCGAACCCTCACCGCCGACCCGGGGGAGTGGACGCCGGCTGCGACGTCCTACACCTTCCAGTGGCTGCGCAACGGCTCGCCGATCAAGAAGGCGACCGCAGCGACCTACGTCATCGGCCTCGAGGACCTCGGCCGCCGACTCTCGGTGCAGGTCACCGCGAGCGACGGCGCCGCGACCGGGACCGCCACCTCGGCGCGCACGTCCAAGGTGGCGCGCGCAACGCTGAAGGCCAAGGGTGGTCAGAAGATCAAGGGCGTGGTGCGCTTCACGCGCACCATGGACGCCAAGGTCGGGTTCTGGAACCAGAAGCCCACGCGCCTGAAGTTCCAGTGGTTGCGCTTCGGCAAGCCCATCGCGGGGGCGACCAAGCAGCGCTATCGGATCGCCCCTGAGGATGTCGGGACGGCGCTGCGGGTCCAGATCACCGCGAAGGCGCCGGGCTACAAGGTGACCACGGTCAAGACCGCGCGCACCGCCCGGGTGCGGCACCGGGTCGATGTCCGACGGGTGGTGAGGTACCACGTCGAGACCCGAGGGACGATCACCACCAGCGTCAAGACCTTCCGGGCGCTGGCCAACCAGACTTTGAACGACCCTCGCGGCTGGCGTTCGTCGGGGATCGAGTTCCGGCAGGTGGCCAAGGGCGGTTCGATGACGCTCGTGCTCTCCTCGGCGAGCGCGGTGCCGAGTTTCTCCTCGGCCTGCAGCAGCACCTGGAGTTGCCGGGTCGGGCGCTACGTCATCATCAACCAGGAGCGTTGGAAGCATGCCTCGCCGGCCTGGAACGCTGCCAAACAGGGTCTGCGCGGCTACCGCCACATGGTGGTCAACCACGAGTCCGGCCACTTCTTGGGTCTCGGGCACGCCAGTTGTCCTGGCCCGGGCAAACTCGCGCCGGTGATGATGCAGCAGTCCAAGTCACGCAACGGCTGCCGCTTCAATCCGTGGCCGACTGC
>JBFIDC010000174.1:0-7351 GCA_041581495.1 Nocardioides sp.
GGCCAGATCTCGATGCTCCCTCGCGGCGTGGATGAGTACCTCGAACGCCGTGCCGCCAGCCTGAGCGATTCGGCGCGGCAGTCCGGCGCCGGCGCGACGGGGGCCGGGTCCGTGTCTGGTCAGGCCGGGGGCAAGGTGGCCGCGGGCAGCGCCGATGAGCGGGCCACCCGCAAGATGCTGGCGCGGGTGGAGAAGCAACTCAAGCGTCTCGATACCCGCGAGCGCGAACTGCACGCGGCACTGGCCGAGCATGCCTCCGACTACGGGCGGCTCGCCGCCCTGGGCGCCGAACTCGACGAGGTGGTGGCCGAGAAGGAAACCCTCGAGATGGAGTGGCTCGAGGCCGCCGAGCAGGTGGACTAGGTCCGGGTCTTCGCGATAGTTCCTGACCCTTGGCACGCCGACACGCGGTCAACGCGTCCCAAGCGTCAGGAACTATCCCCGAACGGGGCCAGCAGGCGCCGCAGCAGCCCGGCGAGTTCCTTCTGGGCCGCGGGGGACAGGTCGGCCAGCAGTGCGTGCTCGGCGTCGAGCAGCGAGGTGAAGGCGCCGTCGACGGCCTCCTTGCCCTCTGAGGTCAGCCGCACCAGGACGCCGCGCCGGTCCTCGGGGTCGGGGTGGCGCTCCACGAAGCGGCGATCGGCGAGCCGGTCGACGCGGTTGGTCATGGTTCCGCTGGTCACCATGGTCTCTCGCAGCAGTCGGCCGGGAGAGAGCTCATAGGGCTCACCGGCGCGGCGAAGCGCCGCCAGCACGTCGAACTCCCACGACTCGATGGCATAGGCCGTGAAGGCCTCCCGGCGGGCGAAGTCGAGGTGACGCGCCAGGCGGGTGACGCGGCTGAAGATGGCCACCGGGCCGAGGTCGAGGTCCGCGCGCTCGCGCGACCAGGCCTCGAGGAGTCCATCGACCTCGTCGCGCATGTCAATACACTAGCGTGCTCAAGAATCTTGACATCAAGATAAAGTGGGAAGACAATCGTTCCGATGACCATGCACACCTGGGATCCGGAGCGGTATCTCACCTATGCCGACGAGCGCGGACGTCCGTTCGTGGACCTGCTCGCGCGCATCGCTCACCCGCGCCCGGGCCGAGTGGTGGATCTCGGGTGCGGTCCGGGCAACCTGACCGCGTTGCTCGCGACGCGTTGGCCGCGGGCGGACGTGGTCGGTCTCGACTCGAGTCCACAGATGATCGAGGCCGCGCGACGTGACATCCCCGGGATCGACTTCGCCGTGGCCGACGTCCGGGACTGGGAGCCTGCGACCCCGGTCGACGTGTTGGTCTCCAACGCGACCTTGCAGTGGCTGCCCGAGCACCTGGACCTGCTCCCTCGCCTCGTGGCCGGCGTGACGCCCGGGGGTTGGTTCGGCTTCCAGGTCCCCGGCAACTTCGCCGAGCCCAGCCACTCCATCCGCCGAGATCTGGCTGCCGAGCCTCGCTATGCCGCCCATACTGCAGGCGTAGCGGTGCCCTCGTCCCATGACGCGTCGACCTACTACGAGGTCCTGGCCGGGCTGGGGTGTGTCGTCGACGCCTGGGAGACGACCTATCTGCACGTCCTGAGTGGCCCCGATCCGGTGTTCACCTGGGTCTCTGGGACCGGAGCCCGCCCCACCCTGCAGGCGCTGCCCGATGATTTGCGCCCGGGGTTCGAGGCGGAGTTCAAGGCCCGGTTGCGGGCGGCCTATCCGACCCGCGAGGACGGCACTGTGGTGTTGCCCTTCCGGCGGGTCTTCGTCGTCGCACAGGTGCCGGCCCGATGAGGCTGCACCACGTCCAGGTGGCGTGTCCGTCCGGAGGTGAGGACGTGGCGCGTCGCTTCTATGGCGAGGGGTTGGGAATGGCCGAGGTGCCCAAGCCCGCGGCGCTGGCCGGCCGCGGTGGTGTGTGGTTCCGCTCCTTCGACGCCGCCGGCGGGGTGAGCGCCGAACTGCACGTCGGCGTGGAGGACCCCTTCGTGCCGGCCCGCAAGGCGCACCCGGCCTTCGTCGTGGGCGCGGTCGAGACCCTCGACCAGGTGGCGCAACGACTCGTCGAACTCGGCTTCGAGGTGGATCAGAGCCAGCGCCTCAACTTCCCCGGCTATCAGCGAATTCATGCCTTCGATGGCCATGGCAACCGGGTCGAACTCTTGTCGGACTAGACCTGCTCAGAGATAGCATGGGCCGTTGCCGTAACTCGCGGGCGCCTCGGAGCGTTCTCTCCGAGAGTAGGATTGCCCTTGCTCAGAGTCACCGAGAGGCCCCGCCGATGACTGAAGTGCCGGACCGCACGCCGGTCGTCAATCGCGTCAAGCGCGCCCAAGGCCAACTCTCAGGTGTCCTACGCATGATCGAAGAGGGCCGCGACGTCCAAGAGGTCGTCAACCAACTCAAGGCCGTCACCCGCGCTCTGGACCGGGCCGGGTTCGCCATCATCGCGATGGAACTGCGGGCCGCCATCGCCGAGGGTCCTGTCGATGACGACGAGTTGACCAGGCTCGAGCAGTTGTATCTCTCGCTCGCCTAGGGCGGCAGCGGCCTGCCGTGGCCAACTCACGTTACTCATGAGTAATATATCGGCATGAGCCAGGTCCTGAACTTGTGGCAGAAGACCACCAACTTGCCCGTCGTCGGTGAGGCGCTGGGCACCCGGGCGTTCTCGCTGGTCTTCGGCCAGAAGGCGCCCTACTTCTTCTCCATTCGGCCGCGTTTCACCGTGATCGAGCCCAACCACGCGGAGTTGGTGATCAAGGACCGTCGCCGCGTGCACAACCACATCGGCACCGTGCACGCGATCGCGCTGTGCAACGGCCTCGAAGCAGCGATGGGGGCGCTGGCCGAGGCGAGCATCCCCAAGGACAAGCGGTGGATCCCCAAGGGGATGGAGGTCGCCTACACCGCCAAGGCCGCCGGCGACGTCACCTGTATCGCGCAGACCGATCCTGAGCAATGGGTCAGCGACAACCCCGACCTGCCGGTGCGGGTCCGCGGCGAACTCGCCGACGGCACCGTGGTCATCGAGGGCGAGATTCGCCTCTGGGTGACCTCGAAGAGTTAACTCGTCAAGAAGATCGGGTTGGTCAGTGCCACCATCGCCAGTCCGGGGACGCCCTCGAGCGGGTCGAGCACCGGGGTGCCGTCGAGGCGGCGTACCTCCGCCCGCACGAACGGTGCCAGTCCGGCGGGCACCGACGTCGTGACACGCACGGCACCGTTCCCGTCACTGACCTGGCCGGCCACCGGGCCGGTCGGGCCGATGATCTGGGCCAGGCACCCGGCACTCCGGTCACGTCGAGGACGACGTCGACGACGGTCTCGGGGCCGACGGCGAGTCGGTCACCGCAACTGGCCGAGCGATCGCCGACTGATGCGGTGAAGGTGAGGCCGACGGCGGAGGACTCCGCCAACCAGGAGTGGCCGGCCTTGACGGCGGCGATGACCGCGGGCGCGGAGAGGGCAGGTGCGCGCACGATGGTTTGGGCGAGCCCGACGGGTTGGTTGACGCCGTGTGAGTCCGAGGACCCGACGCCGGGGATGAACTGCCCCGCGACCAGCAGGCTGTGCCAGTGCTCGACGCAGTGGTTGTCGTCGAGGGTCCAGGGACCGTTCCACAACTCGATGGCGTCCATGCCGGCGTAGTCGTAGCCGAAGTCCCACTTCGTGCCGGGGATCGGCACCCACGGGTGGCAGACGATCGCGAGACCGCCCAGGGAGCGGACCCGGTCGGTGAACCGGGTCAACTGACCGTCCTCGGGCCGATAGCGCCAGTCGATCCAGGCCCCGCCGGCAGACCCGCCGCGATCCAGTGGCCGCCGCGGGTGGTGATCTCCTCGCCGAGGATCACCAACAGGTCCTTGCCGGCCGGCTTGCGCCAGCGCGAATGCGAGGAGGTGGTGTTGTGGTCGGTGGAGACCATGAAGTCCAGGCCCGCTTCGCGCACGTGCTGAGCCATCAGTTTCGGCGAGCGCTTGCCGTCGGAGTGCACCGTGTGCAGGTGCAGGTCGCCGCGGTACCACCCGGCGCCGGCGCCCTTGACCCGGCGCGGAGGCGGCTTGGGACGACGCCGCTTCGCGGGCTTGCCGTGGACGAGGGTGATCGTGACCTTCCAGTCCACCCCCGGGGGCACGATCCCGACGGGGCCGAGGATCACGTGCCAGGTGCCCGGGGTCAGGGGCCCGGCCAGATAGCCGGGCGTGGCGTAGCGACGATTGACCCGGAAGGACTTGCGGGCCCCTCCCGACCAGCCGCGGAAGCCGGCGGTTCGCCCCAGCCCGTGGCCGGAGCCGTCGAAGAGCCCGATGTCGATGACGTTGAGGCTGAACCCGGCGCCGGTGTTGGTCGACTCGTAGTCGTAGGAGACCTGGATCTCGGTGACCGTCTCGGTCACCTCGAAGGGCAGGTAGTGCCAGTCGGGTGCGAACTGGTCGAAGTGCCCGCGGAAGGTGTGGCGGACCTTGCGCGGAGGCCGCTTGGTCCCCGCCGCCGCGTGCTGGCTGCGTGGCGCCGCCGTCGCGAAGGTGGCCACCCCGGCCCCCGCGAGCAGGAGCGAACGCCGGTCCAACCCGGTCTGGTGGTCAACGCTCACGCGTAGTCAACGACGCAGGACCCTCTGCGATACGTTCTGCCCGCTCAGGCGTTGCGGCCGCCGTCGAGGTTGCCCAGGCGGCTGACGTCGATCGGGGATTTCTCGCCGACGAAACGCTTCTGGATCCAGGTGGCGAGCATCGTGAGCAGCAGGTTGATCACGATGTAGATCGTGGCGATCACGATCATCGTCGGCACTCGGTTGTCGAACTGCAGGTAGAGCTGCTTATAGACCTTGGTCAGACCCGGCGCCAGGACGTATTGACCCAGCGCGGTGTCCTTCAGCGCCACCACGCACTGGCTGATGATCGCCGGCAGCATGATCTTGACCGCCTGGGGGAGCAGCACCAGGTTCATCACCTGGGTCTTGCGCATCCCGATCGCATAGGCAGCCTCGCGTTGCCCCTTCGGCACGGCGTTGACGCCGGCGCGCAGCACCTCGGCCAGAACCGAGCCGTTGTAGAGCGTCAAGGCGATCACCACGGCCCAGAACGACGACCCGGGGCTGGAGATGCCGATGAAGTACCAGACGAACACCATCAGCAGCAGCACCGGGATGGCGCGGAACAGCTCGACGATCGCCCACGCCGGCCAGCGCACCAGCGCGTGCTCGGACATCTTGCCGACGCCGAGGATGAAGCCGAGCACGACCGCCCCCGCGATGGCGACGCCCGCCATCTTGAGCGTGTTGAGCAGTCCGTCGACCAACAACACCTCGACGTAGCGGGGGGTGATGAAGACCTCCCACTTCGATGCCTCGAACTGACCGTCGTCATAGAGGCGCCACAGCACCCAGCCAACGACGAGAACCACCCCGGCGGCCCCGAGCAGGCTGTAGAGCCGGTGTCGCGCGATCGTGCGCGGGCCGGGTGCATCGAAGAGGACGCTGCCGCTCATGTGGCCAACCTCCAGCGTCGTTCGACGCGGTTGGACATGAACGAGAAGACCTCCACGATCACGACGTAGCCGAGGGCGAAGGCGATGAAGATCCCGATCCGCTGGGACCCGAAGTCATTGGTGAGGCTGCGCATCTGTGCGGTCGCCTCGGCGACACCGAACACGGCTGCCACCGAGGTGTTCTTGATCAGGGCGATCTGCACGCTGGCCAGCGGCGGCAGCGAGGCCCGGAAGGCCTGGGGAAGCACCACCTGGGTCATCACGCCGGCGAACGGCAGCCCGATCGCGCGGGCAGCTTCGGCCTGGCCCAGCGGCACGGCGTTCACGCCCGAACGCAGGGCCTCGCAGACGAACGTCGAGGTGTAGAGGGTCAGGGAGACGACCGCTGCTCCGAAGAAGGCGGTGAAGTCGAACGGGCCGATGTGCACCTGCAGCCAGTTGAACCCGATGCCGAGCACCGGTGCGGCGAAGGCGAAGAACGCGAACACGATCACCAGGGGGGTGTTGCGGACCAGGGTGACGTAGGCGGTGGCGGCCCCACGCAGCACCGCGATCGGGCCCACCCGCATCGCCACCAGGAAGGTGCCGAGGATCGTGGAGAGGATCCCGCTCACCAAGAACAGAGCGAAGGTGTAGCCGAACGCTTTGAGGTAGGCATCGAAGTTCTCGAGAACGGCGCTCACCGGGTCTGGCTCCTTCCTGAGGCGGGATGTGGGCTAGCGGCTGAAGTCCGGGGCAGTGCCGGTGTCGGCACCGCCCCGGGCCCTTGATCGGTCAGCGATCAGAGGCAGTCGTCCAGCGCGGGAGGTTCGGGCGTCTCGACCCCGGATGGGCCAAGTGTCACCTCGAACGCCTCCGCCCAGGAGCCGTCATCGAAGGCGTCCTCGAGCACGCCGTTGATCCACTCGCACATCTCCGGGTAGTCCTGGGAGTAGCCCACGCCGATGCGCTCCTCGGAGAACGCTTCGCCGACGACCTTGAGTTCTCCCTCGTTCTGCGCCGCGAAGCCGGCCAGGATCGAGCCATCGGTCGACATCGCCGAGACGGTGCCGTCGAGCACCTTCTGGACGCACTCGGAGTAGCTGTCGAAGCCGACGCCCTTGGCGCCCTTCTCGTTGATCCGGTCGATCGAGGTCGACCCGGTCACCGAGCAGACCTCCTCGCCGGCGAGGTCATCGATGCTCTCCACATCGCTGTCCTCGGGCACCAGCAACTGCTGTCCGGTCAGGAAGTACGGACCGGTCTGGCCCACGACCTTGCGGCGGTCATCGGTGATCGAGTACGACGCCAGCACCAGGTCGACCTTGCCCTCGGTGAGGAAGGGCTCGCGGTTGTCGGAGATCGTTTCGATGTAGTTGACGCTGCCGGTGTCCTCGGGGTCGATCCCGAGGTCGGCGACGAGGATCTTGGCGATCTCGACGTCGAATCCCTTGGGCAGGTCGTCGGCAGCGCCCTTGAAGCCCAGGCCGGGCTGGTCGTACTTCACGCCGATGTTGATCGTGCCCGCGTCGGCGAGCTCAGCCATCCGCGAGCCTTCCGCGAACTTGCCTTCCTCGACCTCCTCGGGGGCCACGTCGCGCGCGCCGTCCTCATCTCCGGCGCTACCGCAGGCCGCCAGGCTGAACGACATCGTGAACGCCAGGCCGAGACCGGCCATCAGCGCTCTGGTTGGATTCAATCGCATCTGTTTCTCCTTCTCGATCTAGACGAGTTGGTGCTCCCGCAACCCGATGCTGCGGGCCCCGAATCAGTGCTTGAGGATCTTGCCCAGGAAGTCCTTGGCCCGCTCGGATTGAGGGTTGGTGAAGAACTCCTCTGGCGTGTTTTCCTCGACGATCGCGCCGTCGGACATGAAGAGGACCCGATCGGCGGCGGTGCGGGCGAAC
>JBFIDC010000175.1:0-7319 GCA_041581495.1 Nocardioides sp.
GAACGGCATGAACAGGTATCCGGGCTGGTAGTGGTGTTCGTCGTCCTGATCGACGACGGTGACCGTCCAGTCGTCGTCGAGACGACGACGCAACTTGTTGGCAACCATGGTGCCGGCTGTTCCGGCCCCCAGTACGAGCAGTTTCCTCATGTTTCCTCCACCTTCAGGATTCACCCTCAAGGCTAGGAACGCCAGGGTCGCCGCGTTATCGGCGAATGGCCCCTGCCGCCGGGTCCTTAGTCCCGGAACCGCTCAGGTGCCTAGCGGAGCGTGTCGAGGCGCTTGACCGTCTCGTCGAACTCGGCGACCAGGTCGGCGATGACCTCGGCGACCGGGCGCACCTCGTTCATCCGACCCACGATCTGACCGATCGGCATCGAGATGACGTCCGGATCATGGGCTGCGTTGATCCGGTTGTGCGCGTCGGCGACCAGCAGATTCTGCAGCGGCATGGGCAGCGGTGCCGGGGCATCCTCTTCGGCCCAGGCCTCGGTCCATTTGGTCTTGAGCAGTCGCGCCGGCTTGCCGGTGTAGATCCGGGTCCGCACGGTGTCGCTGGAGGTGGCGCGCGTGAAGGCCGTCTCCCAAGCGTCATTGCTGGCGAGGTTCTTGTATTCCTCGGTGCCGAGCCAGATCGAGCCGGTCCACACGCCTTGGGCCCCCAGGGCCAGCGAGGCGGCGATCTGTCGGCCCGAGCCGATGCCACCGGCGCCCAGCACCGGCACGTCGGGACCCACGGCGTCGACGATGTCGGGAGTCAGCACCATGCTGGCGATCTCTCCGGTGTGCCCACCGGCTTCGTAGCCCTGGGCGATGATGATGTCGACGCCGTTGCTGACGTGCGAGAGCGCATGCTTGGCCGCCCCGGCGAGCGCCGCGACCTTGATCCCGTGCTCGTGGCACTTCTCGATCACGTCGACCGGCGGTGAGCCGAGCGCGTTGGCGATCAGCACGGGTCGGTGCTGAAGCGCCACATCGAGGTGTGAGCGTGCCACCGAGTGCAGCCAGCCGAGCACTCCCTCCCGGCCCTCGCCTTCGGGCAACGGTGGCACGCCCAGCTTCAGGAGCGTCTGGTCGACGAACGCCTTGTGCTCATCGGGGATCAGCGCGCCGAGATCGATGGAGTTGCCCTCGGTCGGGATCTTCATCGGCATCACGATGTCGACGCCGTACGGCTTGCCGTCGGTGTTGTCATCGAGCCAACTGAGCGTCTTCTCCAGTTCGTCGGTGTCGTTGAACCGAACGCAACCGAGGACGCCTAGTCCACCGGCCCGCGAGACCGCTGCGGCAACGTGCTCGGATGGAGTGAACGCAAAGATCGGGTAGTCGATCCCGAACTCGTCACACAGTTGCGTTCGCATTCAGCGCGATCTCCTTCGCGGCCGGGTACTGGGCCTTGCCGGTGGCGTTGCGTGGGATCTCGTCGACCACAGCCATCGTGCGCGGCAACTTGTAGCCAGAGAGGTGGCTGCGCAGGTGGGTGCGCAGGTCTTCCAACTCCAGCGTCTCGCCCTCGCGCAACTGCACGACGGCGGCGACCGCCTGGCCGAACTTCTCGTCGGGGATGCCGACCACCAGGCAGTCATAGACGGCCGGGTGGCTCTTGATCGCCATCTCGACCTCCTCGGGATAGACCTTCTCGCCACCGGTGTTGACACAGTTGGAGCCGCGGCCGAGCAGGGTGACCTTGCCGTCCTCCTCGATTCGGGCGAAGTCGCCGGGCACCGAGAAGCGCGCGCCGTCGACCTCGAGGAAGGTGGCCGCCGACTTCACCGGGTCCTTGTAGTAGCCGATCGGCACCGACCCGCCGCGACCGATCCGACCGATCGCGCCCACGTTGGCGGGGTCGATCGGGTGGTTCTGGTCGTCGAGGACGACCGTGTTGGGCCCGAGGGCCACCACGGGGCCGTCGGTGCTGATGGCGCCCTTGTCCTGCATGCCCATCCCGGTGAACCCGGTCTCGGTGGCGCCGATCGAGTCGGTGAAGACCGCGTTCGGGAACGCCTCCATCCAGCGCTTCTTCACCGGCGGACTGAAGATCGCGGCGCTGCTGGAGATCGCGAACAGGCTGGAGCCGTCGTACGGCGTGCCGGTCGCGGCCTTGCGCTCGAACTCATCGATCAGCGGCAGCGCCATGGCGTCGCCGGTCATGAAGATCAACTGCACCTTGTCGGCTTCGATGATCTCCCAGGTGCGCCGCGCATCGAACTTGGGCTCGAGGATCGTCAGGTGGCCGGCGAACAGGTGCATCAGCAGGCCCGCCTGCGCACCACCGTGCATCAGCGGGCTGAGCGGGAAGGTGGTCATCCGCGGGTCGGTGGCCTGCTTCGACTGGTCGTACTCGGCCAGCGGCTCACCGGTGTAGAAGTCGATGCCCCCGCCGAGCACCCGCCAGAAGTCCTCGTGGCGCCACATGACGCCCTTGGGGAAACCGGTGGTCCCGCCGGTGTAGATGATGTGGATGTCATCGGGACTGCGCTCGCCGAAGTCGCGTTCCGCGCTCTGACCGGCGTAGGCCTCCTCGAGCGTGACAGCACCGAAGGAGGAGATGTCGGAATCGTCGTCGGGCTCGGCGACGTCCGGCACCGCCACGAAGACCTTCATCGCCTCGTGGTTGGGCGCGCACTTGGCCATCAGGTCGGCGTAGGTGCGCTCGAAGATGCACGCCACGACTTCGGCGTTGTCGAACAGGTAGTTCAACTCCGCCTCGACGTAGCGGTAGTTGACGTTGATCGTCACCGCACGCAACTTGACGGTGGCGAGCACCGCCACGACGTGCTCGACGCTGTTCTTGGCGTAGATCGCGACGTGATCACCCGGCTTCACCCCCTGGGATGCCAGGTAGTGCGCGAGCTTGTTGGCATCGCGCTCGAGGTCGGCGTAGGTCGCGACCCGGTCCCCCACCTTGACGGCGGGGTTGTCGGGGACGACGTCGACGGCATGTTCGAACAGATCGGCAATATTCACGGCCACGCCGCAAGACTAGAACACGTTCTCGTTTTTGACTACGATCCCCTGGTGACTCAGACCGAGACCGAACAACCGCACGCCCTTGTCGAGCAGGACGGCCACAAGCTCGTGGTCACCATGAACCGGCCGGAGGCCCGCAACGCGCTCTCCGGCGACATGCTCGAGATCATGTCGCAGGCCTGGGACCGGGTGAACCAGGATCCGGAGATCCGGGTCTGCATCCTCACCGGCGCCGGCGGCTACTTCTGCGCGGGCGCTGATCTGAAGTCGATGAACGCCAAACCGCCGTCGGACAGCTTCGAGTCGGGCGAGTTCGACCCCTCGATCATCAAGTCGCTGCTCAAGGGCTTCCGGCTCACCAAGCCACTCATCGCCGCCGTCGAGGGTCCCGCCATCGCCGGGGGCACCGAGATCCTGCAGGGCACCGACATCCGGGTGGCCGGCGAGTCGGCCAAGTTCGGCATCTCCGAGGCACGCTGGAGCCTCTATCCCATGGGCGGTTCGGCGGTGCGTCTCGTACGCCAGATCCCCTACACGGTCGCCGCGGACCTGCTTCTGACCGGTCGGCACATCAAGGCCCCGGAGGCCAAGGAACTCGGCCTGATCGGACACGTCGTCCCCGACGGCCAGGCACTCGCCAAGGCGCATGAGATCGCCGACATGATCTGCGCCAACGGCCCACTGGCCGTGCAGGCGATCCTCAAGACCATGCGCGACTCCGAAGGCAAGCACGAGGACGAGTGCTGGGCCGACGACGCCCGGGTCGGCGCCGCCGTGTTCGCCTCCAACGACGCCAAGGAAGGGCCGCGCGCCTTCATCGAGAAGCGCCCGGCCGAGTTCACCGGAACCTGAGCCGATTCAGACCGGCGTGATCGGCAGAGACCGCCGGGGCTCGAAAGCGAACCCGACCCCGCTGCTGAACCGGGTGACCGCGACCTCTTCGGCGTCCGGGGCGGGCTCGTCGCGGCGTACGAGGGTGGCGGTCCACTCGGCGTCGGAACCGCTGACCACGACGTCGAGGTAGGGGTCGACGGCCTGCACGATCGCCTGCAGCGGCCGCTCGGCACCCGGCCCGCACAGTGAGATCCAGGCGCCGTCGGCGTAGGCCGGACTGGTGGAGACCGCGACGCTGTCGGACTCGAGGCGCGCGGTGACATAGGCCGCCGGGTTGAGCAACGGATGCAGCGCGAGCGTCTCGATGGCGTCGGTGCCGAGCGCCTGGTGGATGCGCCCCGCGGCGACTCCGGCGATGCCGACCAGTTGCTTGGTCGCGATCTCGTGCACCTGTTCTGGCGACTCGGCGCGCTTGGCGACAGCGACCACGAACGCCAGGTTGAGCAGGTGCATCTGCAAGCAGACCTCATCGGCGATGCGCACCAGCGCCGAATGCGAGAACGCCGCGAAGTCGAGGTCACTGACCAGTGACCCGGTGTAGTCGGCGTTGCCGTCTCCCTCGGGGTCGATCGGGTCGAGTCGGATCCGGGCGGCCAGGGTGGCTTGGATGAGCGCCAGCGCCGGGGTGCTCTGGGCGTCGGGATAGCCCTCGTCGATGATCACCGTCCAGGCGCAATGCGGGCTGCGGTCAGCCGGCACGCGGGGCGGCCGGTGGATCGGACGCACCTGGGCCTTGGGATTGGAGGCCACAGCAGTCGCGTCGAAGGTCGGGTCCTCGATGTCGTGGCACATCGAGCGGACGTAGTCCTCCCCCATCGGCTCGACGTCCATGAGCGCACCACAGTGGTCGAGGTGGAACTCGCCGTGCCAGAGGTCGTGGACGGTGTAGCGGAAGTCCATGAACTGCGGGGGTGCCCCGATGTCGAGTTGCAGGCCCTTGAAGATGGTGATGACGTCGCCGGTGCCGGGAGTGATCGGCGCGTACCCGAGCGCCTTCTGCATCCGACGGGTGTAGATCGGCGAGGACGCCGACCACTCCTCGATGGCGATCTGAGCCATCTCTTCGCGACCGAAGGCCGAGATGCACCAGGCCATCCCGGAGCGGTCGATGAGTTGGCCGATCAGCAGCAGTTCGGGCACCAGAACCGCGAGTTGCTCGCGACTGAGGTCCTGATAGCGACTAACCAACGGAGCGCTCACCGGTCCAGAACTGGGCGCGCAGTGCCTTCTTGTCGGGCTTGCCGAGGCCGGTCAGCGGCAGGCCCGGTGTGGCGATGATCTGCTTGGGCGCCTGCACCGAACCCTTCTTCTCCTTGACCATGTCTTGGATCTCGTGGATGACGTCGTCGGTGAGTTCGTGGCCCTCGCGGAGGACGACGATCGCAGTGACGGCCTCGCCCCACTTCTGGTCGGGCGTGCCGATCACACCGACCTGCGCGATGGCGGGGTGCTGGGCCACGATGTCCTCGACCTCGCGGGGGAAGACGTTGAACCCGCCGGTGACGATCATGTCCTTGGTCCGGTCGACGATGTACCAGAACCCGTCCTCGTCCTCACGGGCGATGTCGCCGGTGTGCATCCAGCCGTCGCGGAAGGTCTCCGCGGTTTGCTCAGGCAGCTTCCAGTAGCCGCCGCACAGCAGCGTGCCGGCCACGCAGATCTCTCCGGGCTCGCCCTGGGGCACCTGGTTGCCGTCCTCGTCGAGCAGCGCCGTCCGGATGAACGCCGAGGGCCGGCCGCACGACGAAAGCCGCTCATCGCCACCGCTGATGTGGTCCTGCTTGCTGAGGTAGGTGATCACCATCGGCGCCTCGGACTGGCCGTAGTACTGGGCGAAGATCGGGCCGAACCGGTCGATCGCCTCCTTGAGGCGGACCGGGTTGATGGCGCTGGCTCCGTAGTAGACGGTCTCGAGGCTGCTCAGGTCGCGGGTGTGCGAGTCCGGGTGGTCCATCAGGGCATAGAGCATCGAGGGCACCAGCATGGTGGCCTGGATCTTGTTCTCCTCGATGAACTTCAACACCTCGGCCGGGTCGAACCGCGACATCACATACAGCGACCCGCCCTTGATGACGGTCGGTGCGAAGAAGGCGGCGCCGGCGTGACTGAGCGGCGTGCACATCAGGAAGCGGGGGTTCTCGGGCCACTCCCATTCGGCGAGTTGGATGTTGGTCATCGTCGAGAACGACTCCACCCGCCCGATGACGCCCTTGGGGTTGCCCGTGGTGCCGCCGGTGTAGGTGATCGAGGTCATGTGATCGGGCTTGAGGAGTGCGGCCTCGAGGGGTTGCGGCTCGAACTGCTCGGCGGCGGCGATCAGGTCGGTGCCGACCGCCGAGAGCGCTTCGGGGACGGGCCCGATGGTGAGGACCTGCTTGAGACCGGGGCACTTCTCCAGCAGGCCGAGCGCCCGCTCGGTGAAGACCGGGTCGACGATCAGCGTGGTGATCTCGGCGTCGTTGATGACATAGGCGTGGTCGTCGAGGCTGCCGAGGGGGTGCAGCGAGGTGCGCCGGTAGCCCTGGGTCTGACTGGCGCCGATGATGAACAGCACCTCGGGCCGGTTGAGCGCCAGCAGCGCGCCGGCCGTGCCCTGCCCGGCGTTCAGGCTCTCGAACGCCTGGACGTATTGACTCATCCGTCGGCTGACCTCGGCCCCGGTGAGGGTGATGTCACCCAGATGGATCACCGGCTTGTCGTGGTGGCGTTTGAGCGCCGCCACCATCAGGTGCCCGTTGTGCGTACCGATCCGCATGGTGTCCTCAGCTGAAGCCATGCGCGAAGACTAGAACGTGTTCCAGTTTGGGGCAACGGTGTCCGCGGATCACAGGACGCTGAGGCGTAGGCGATGCTTCGTCCCGCAGTTCAAGGCGTGGTAGTCCATTGCCCTCTCTCCGCAGGACGCGCACATCAGCGTGACGTGCAGTGCCCGACTGCAGCGAGGCTTGGCACACAGCGTGCTGAGGCGATACACCGCCCGGCGCCCACAGCGCACCCCGGCGTGCCTGCACTCGCACCGCGGTGAGTGTTTGAGTGCCGCCTCCTTGAGTTGTGCCGCGCGGCGGGCGGGGTGACCGCTCGTACGTGGCTGCTTCGACTTGGCTCTGGTTGACATCGCTCCTCCTCAGGACGGGTGCGAACGACGCTGAGCAGACCCGCCGACACTCCCCGGCCCGGACGCATGGTCGTTGTGGATATCGACGTCATGCCGATCCTGTGGATGAACTGGCTGGGTCGCTCCCCCGGTGCTCGATGAGGGAGCTCGACGGTTTGGATGGTGAGGTTTGGTTGGTCGAGCAGCGAGCGCCAGCGAGCGTCGTCGAGACCACTCGAGTTGTCCACAGGTCAGCCGAGTTTCGCGTTATCCACAAGGGAATCAGCGGTGTTCGCGACCGTCCAGAACTGTCGGTGCCGAGTGCTTGAGTTGACCCATGACCGCAGCGGTGATCGAGGAC
>JBFIDC010000176.1:0-7252 GCA_041581495.1 Nocardioides sp.
ACCGGCACCGCCTACGCCGCCGGCTTGGCCAACGGGTCCGTGACCAACCAGAAGCTGGCCAAGAACGCCGTGACCTCGCCCAAGATCAAGAAGAACGCGGTGCAGTCCAGCGACGTCAAGAACGGCTCCCTCACGGCCCAAGACCTCGCGGCAGGGGTCGTCCCCGGGGACGCTGCGGCGTTCACGAAGATCCTTGGCAGTGGAGACCCGGTGGCCTCCCCCGAGGAGCCTGGGAACCACGAGTTCACGTTCACGCTCCCACGGTCGGGCACGCTGAAGATCCGCTTCTTCAGTGCAGTCTATGGGGTGAGTTGCTCTGCGGGCAGCGCCGAGACGGCGCTCTATCTCGACGGCGTCGCTGTCCCCATGAGCCGCGTCTTCCCCCCCTCCGTGGCCAGCGCTGGGCCCCTTGAGGTCCTGGGCACCACCGCCGCTGGCAAAGGGCAGCACACGGTGTCCATCGGGCAGGACTGTCCCTTCGGCAGTTGGACGGGGATGACCCAACAGCGTTCCGGGTGGGATGTCTCCCTGCTTGCTCAGTGATCACACCTGCCGAACTCCGGTTGGAGTCGTGGTGAATCAACCCTTCCCGAGCGCGACCGTTCTGACCTACGGCGATGACCCGAGCCAGTTCGCCGAACTGTCGCTGCCCGCGGGCCGGCCGCGCGGCGTGGTGGTGGTCATTCACGGCGGCTTCTGGAAGTCCGAGTACGGCATCGAGTTGGCGCGGCCGCTGGTTCCCTCCCTTCTCGAGGCCGGGTGGGCGGCCTACGCGATCGAGTACCGCCGGGTCGGCCCCGCCGAGGCGGGGGGAGGGGGCGGCCTGCCGACGACCTTCGACGACGTGGCGGCTGCCATCGACCTGCTTGCCGATCAGGATCTCGATCTCACCACCGTCGTGACGCTCGGGCACTCCGCCGGAGGTCATCTCGCCGTATGGGCTGCCGGTCGCGACAAGTACGACGACTGGCCGCCGCGGGTCCGGGTCACGGCGGCGATCTCTCAGGCCGGCGTGCTCGATCTGGTGGCAGCCACGCGGCAATCCCTCGGTGGGGGCGCCGTGGACGCCCTGCTCGGCCACGCACCCGGGAGTGAGGATGCGCGAGTCGATCCACTTGCACAGGTGCCGCTGCGGATTCCCGTCGTGTGCGTCCACGGCACCGGTGACGACATCGTGCCGATCGAGCAGTCCCGGACCTATGTCGCGATGGCAACCGAGCGTGGTGCCGAGGCAGAACTGATCGCCGTCGAGGGCGATCACTTCGCGCCCATCGACCCGGGGTCGCCGACCTGGGTGACGCAACTTGCCGTGCTCGACCGTTTCGGCTGACGCGCGCGTGGAGGCGCGCCCGCGACACGATGCGATACTCCTCGGGTGCCAGCCGACCCCCTTGCCGGCGAGAAGTACCACCTGTTGGGCATCGCGGGGCGGGGCATGGCGCCCGTGGCGATCGCGGCCCAGTTCCTCGGCGCCGAGGTCACCGGCTGCGACCTGAAGGCGCGCGAGGACTCCCAGCGATACCTCACCGGCGCGGGGATCGCCATCGAACCGGGACACTCGGTCGACCACGTCCGGCCCGGGGAGACCGTGGTGGCCACCTCGGTCGCCTCCTCCGATGAGCCCGAGCTCCTCGTCGCTCAGGAGCGGGGCCAGGTCTGGCACCGCACCGACCTGTTGGCCCGGGTGCTTCGAGGTCGCCCGGGTGCCGGCATCACCGGCAGCCATGGCAAGGGAACGGTGACCGCGCTCACCGCGGCCGCCCTCGACGAGGCTGGGCTCGATCCACTCGCGATCATCGGAGTCCCGGTGCCGGAACTCGGGGGCATCACCCGACTCGGCGCGGGGCCGACGGTGGCCGAGGTCGACGACTCCGACCTGACGCTGAGAGGGGTGGTCACCGATGTCGCGGCGGTCACCAACCTCGACGAGGACCACCCCCACCTGGCGATACCGCTGCGCCGCGTGACCGAGGCCGTGGGCGAGTTCGTCTCGCGGGCACGACGCACCGTCGTGCTCGGGCCGTCGCCACGAGCCGCGCAGTTGGAGACCTACGCGACCGCCGAGGTGTGGAGGTACGGCCGCGACTTCGCGGCCAGGACCCTCGAGGCCGGCGGGGGTCACACGCGGGTGTCGCTGCGCGGACCGGGTGGAGTTCGCGAGGAGGCCACCCTTCGACTGCTGGGGCCGCAGACGGCACAGAACGCCGCCGTCGCATTCGCCACCGCGCTTGCGCTCGGGGCGGATCCCGCGGCCGCAGCCGCCGGGCTGGGCCGGGTCGACCGCATCGTGCGACGCATGGAACCGGTCGGGAGTCACAACGGGGTCCGGGTCTTCGACGACTTCGGGGGGAAGCACCCCATCAACGTGCGATTGGGCCTGGCGACCCTGCGGCGGCATTTCCCGGACTCCCGCATCACTGCCGTCTTCGAGCCCTACGGCCCCTACTTGTCCCAGTGGGGCTACCGGTATGCCAAGGCGCTGGGCGGCGCCGATCACGTGGTCTTCGCCCCGCCGGTCTATCTGGCCTACTACGACGAAGGCCGCCGCGTCGGGCCCGAGTGGATGCACTCGTGCCAGACGTCCTGGGAGTTCGCTGAGGGGCGAGGTGCCGCGGTGAGTGCGGCGGAGCGTTCGTCGCGTCCGGGTGACCTCATCGTGTTCTTCGTCCAACTCCACCAGGGCGCGGTGATGGCGCAGGCGGCTGCGACCGGGGTGCCGGTGATCGAGTGAAGATCCTGATGACCAACAACGCCCTCCACACCCGAGGAGGGAGCGAGAGCTATCTCGAGGTCGCCGCGACCGAGTTGCGCCGGCTCGGTCATGAGGTCGTCTTCTTCTCCGCCACCTGCGGAGATTTCGCGGATCGACTTCGCGAGGACGGGTACGCCGTCCACGACACGGTGGACAACCTCCCAGACCGCATCGACGTCATCCACGGCCAGCACACCAACGCGACCGCATTGGTGCGCACGCGGTTCCCGCGGGTTCCGCTGGTCTTCGTCACCCACTCCTGGTTGATCTCCATCGAGGACCCGGTCCCCGAACTCGGAGCCGCCGCCTACATCTGCTTCAACCAACTCACCGAGGATCGGCTGCGCGCCGGCACCGCCACCGTGGGTGCTCCGATCCACCGGCTGACTCAGCCGGTGGAGGTCTCCTACGCCGACGGTGCCCGCCGTTCGGTGGGGGAGACCCCCATGAGGGCCGTGGTCGTCTCCAGACGGGTGCGGTCGCTGGCCTCACGGCTCGAGGTGGCGTGTGAAGCCCACGGCATCGCCTTCGACTGGTTCGGGAGGCCCGATCGGCACGTCGCCGACCCGCGCGCCGAGATGATGGCGGCCGACATCGTCTTCGCTGCCGGCCGCACCGCCCTCGAAGCCATGGCTGCCGGACGCGCCGTCCTGGTCATCGACGAGTCGACCTACGGGGGCTGGATCACCGACGAGTCCTATCCACGACTCGAGGCCGACGGCTTCACCGGCCTGCTCGACGCGAAGCTGGCGCCGCCCCTCGAGGGACTGCTGAGCGAATACAGTCCCGCACTCGGCGCGACCGCGCGCCGACTGGCGGTCACGCACCACGAAGCGCACCGCCACGCGGTCGACCTGGTGGAGATCTACTCCTCGATCGCGAACACCACTCGGGTCGCCACCAGCCCGGACAGCATCGCTCTGCTGGCTCATGAGCGCTACAAGTTCGAGGCGCGTGCGGTCCACGCGGAGTGGAGAGCGGCGGATCTGCGGCGGCAACTCGACGAACTGCGCGATCAGCACAAGCGGCAGCACGAGAAGGTCGCCCGACTGCGTGGGCGGGTACGCAACCTGCGGGCCAAGTTGGCGGCCGCCGACGAGAGCGACGACGCCTAGTCTGGTGCGTGGGGCCTAGTCCGTGTCGGGCTGTGCGGCGCTTCCCGCCGGTGGCAGGTTGCTGATCTTCTGCCAGATCTTGCGCGAGAGACCCACGGTCAGGGTCTCGATCCTGCTGACGGTCTCGAGGATCACCTGGTCTCGTGACTCTTCGGCGCACAGGGCCGCGGCCTTGCCGACCAGGCTGAGGAGTTCGGAGCAGTAGTCGAGGTAGCGCTCCAGTTGGTCGCGGTCCAGGTCCAACCTCTTGCTGACCGCTGTCATCTGGTAGTCGGGACGCAGCTGTTGCGGATCCTTGGAGAGCTGATGCATGTCCACGATGTGTGCGGCCGAGCGGAGTTGGTGCAGCAGGTTGAGCAGGCGGCCGCGCTCGACCCGGTCAGGGAAGGACCACAAGAAGAAGACCGCGATGCCCGCGAACACCACGTCGTTGATGGTGGACTCGATCAGCGGCAACAGGTCGGGGGCGTTGAACCCCACGAATCCGGTGAAGAAGTCCCGGACGGCGATCGCGAGGGCAAGCGCGGTGCCGATCAGGATCGCCACCATCACGATCCGAGAGGTCAGCCTGGCGAGTCGGATCCGTCCGTGGATCTCATCGGCGCCCGCCGAGATCTCGTCGATGATCGTCATCAGATCGCCGGCGGTGTGGCGCAGGCCGCGATCGGGGAACCGGGCAGTGATCCGGTCGTAGAGCTCCTCGACGGTGGCGCGCACGTGCACGGCTTCCAGCGGCTCGTGCAGGCCCTCCGTCACGGCCGCAGCCTATTGCCACCGAGGCTGACTCTGGCCACCCCAGGGTTCTTCCGAAACCGCGCGCGCGGCCGCGCAACGGTGCCTACCGTTGGACAGTTCGTCAGTGTCGGGAGCGCGGATGAGCCACACAACCGAAGGGCAACCAGAGGTCTGGAGGGGCCTCGCAGGAGGATCACGTGGACACCGATCTCGGGTTCATTCGTGCCGTGCCGGACTTGGTCGAGGACAACGCTGTCTCCCCACCCGAGAACCCCAGCGGGTTCGTTGACGAGCATCGCGAAACCATGGCGCGGGTGCATCACGAGATCCGCACGCCGCTGGCCGCTCTGCTCGCCCACATCGAACTCCTCGAGGTCGAGGCAGACCTCGAGTTGCCCTACCGCGTCGAGATCTCGGTTGCCGCTATCAAACGCTCCGGCGACCGGTTGCGGGCGCTGATGGCCGAACTCGACGAGTCGGTCGGCGAGCCGTCGCCGGGACTCATCGCACGCCGCAACCGCTAGCCCGCGGGAGCGGAGGGGGCACTAGCGTGGTCGGGTGCCTTCACGACTGCGTCCCGCCGCGGCCGAGGATGTTGCCGCGGCCCTGAGTCGCCGGGCCTCCTCCAACGCGGACCAGGCCGACCTCAGACTCCTCACCAAGCACTTCTTGGCGCTGCTCGAGCAGCGTGCGCCGGGCAGGTCGGTCGAGGTCCGGGTTCCGCCGTACGCCGCCGTGCAGGTGATCCCCGGGGTGCGGCACACGCGTGGCACGCCGCCGGCGGTGATCGAGACCGACGCGGAGACCTGGATCGCTTTGGCGACCGGTGAACTGACGTGGGGTGAGGCCGAGACCCTCCCAGCGGTGAGTGCCAGCGGCCAGCGAGCGGACCTGACGCCCTGGCTCCCGCTCATCTGATCGCCAGATTGGCCCACTCGGTCTATTCCCCGGGGACCTCCGCTGTGTCAGTCTCCAACTCTCACTAGCGTGATCGCGAGGGCATGGAATGGCTCGACTCCTCCGGGTAGTGCTCGGTGCTGCCTTGGTGTCTGCAATCCTCCAAGTCACCGCGCCGACTTCGGCGCAGGCGCAGGTGCAGACTCAACCGCGTTGGGCGAAGGTCAAGTGCACGATCGTGGGCACCAACGGTGATGACGTCCTGGTCGGCACCCCTGGCCCCGATGTCATCTGTGGTCGTGGCGGTGACGACAAGATCCGCGGCCGAGGCGGCGACGACATCCTCAAGGGCGGCTCCGGGAACGACCTGGTGCGCGGTGGTGGCGGCGACGACAAGATCACCGGCGGGCGCGGCAACGATCGTCTCTTCGGTCAGCGCGGCGACGACGTGGTCCGCGGTGACGCCGGCAAGGACCAGGTCAACGGCGGTCCTGGCAACGACCAGCTCGGGGGCTTTCGAGGCCGAGACAAACTCGACGCCACCGACTCCAACCAGTTCCGCGACGTGGTGCGCTGCGGTCCGGGGCCGGACAAGGTCACCGCCGACACCCCCGACGTCGTGCGTCCCGACTGTGAGCAGGTCACGCAGAACCTCGCGCCGGCCACCGTCGACGACACCTTCACCACCATCGAAGACACCACTCTCGACCTGCCCACCTCCGGCAGCGGCAGCCCCGCTGAAAACGACACCGACCCCGACGGTGACCCGCTGATCGTCACCTCGGTCTCTGGTGCGAGCGGCGGCTCGGTCTCGCTGGCGGGTTCCACGATCACCTTCGTCCCTGACGCCAACCTGTGCGGCACCGGGGCCGGCGGTTTCGACTACGAGGTCTCCGATGGCCAGGGCGGCACCCGGTCAGGCGCGGTGAGCATCGACATCACCTGCGTCGATGATCAGTCCAGCGCCGTCGACGACGACGCGACCCTCACCGAGGACGACCCCGCGACCGCGATCGCGGTGCTCGACAACGACTCCGACGTCGAGGGCGATCCGATCACGATCCTCTCGGTGACCCAGCCCGCGAACGGCGAGGCGGTGATCACCGGCGGTGGAACCGGCCTGACCTACCAGCCGGACGCCGACTACTGCAACGACCCCGGCGGTTCCGAGGACACCTTCACCTACACGATCAGCGGCGGCGACGGTGCCACCGTCTCGGTCACGGTGACGTGTGTGAACGACGACCCGGTCGCCGTCGACGACACCGGCACCACCGACGAGGACACCGCGCTCGACATCCCGGTCGCCGATCTGCTGACCAACGACGACGACGTCGACGGGGACGCCTTGTCCGTGACCAGCGTTCAGAACCCGGCGCACGGCTCGGTCGCCCTGGTGAGCACCACGGTCACCTTCACGCCGGCGGCCGACTTCTGCGGTGACGCGAGCTTCGACTACACCCTCAGTGATGGCAAGGGCGGCACGGACACCGGAGCCGTGGACGTCACCGTCACCTGTGTCAACGACGCCCCGGTCGCCGTGGACGACCCCGTGACTGTCGATGAGGACTCCGGCGTCACACCGATCGATGTCCTGACCAACGACACCGACGTGGAGTCCGACGCGATCACCGTGACGGGCGTGACCCAACCGGACAATGGGACGGCGACCTTCACCGCGGGCAATGTCTCCTATGAACCCGATGCGGACTACTGCAACGACCCGGGTGGTTCCGACGACACCTTCACCTAC
>JBFIDC010000177.1:0-7250 GCA_041581495.1 Nocardioides sp.
GGGGTCCACGATGCCGGTCCCGGGGTCGACCACGCTGCCGTCAGGGTTGGTGACGCCACCCGCGGCCGCGCCTGGCTGGCCCGCGCCGACGGCACCGACGGTGTTGGGATCGATGCGCGAGCCACAGCCCGCGAGGCTCAGGGCGAGCACCGTGGCGGTCGCACCGGCGGCGAACCTGACCGCCTTCGACCTCACAAACAGAGTCGGCCGATCGGCACGGCTCAACACACGGATCACGGGGCCCTCCACAGAACACGCTCGCTCACGACCGAACTAGAACAGGTACTAGTTACAGATGGTCAACGATGTGCGCACCCAAAGGTGACGGGGGGCACAAAATCCTCACAGAGCGAGACATCGCCCCGGCGCTTGCCCGAAGTTCAGGCCCCGGAGTTCAGGCCCGGGGGTCGCGCGTGGGCTCAGGCGCGGGCGCGGGCGATCGCATACAGCGCCACGCTGGCCGCGACTCCCGCGTTGAGCGACTCCACCTGGTTCACCATCGGGATCGAGACGAGTTGGTCGCAGGTCTCGCTGACCAGGCGCGAGAGGCCGCCGCCCTCCGCGCCGACCACCAGCACCATGGGGCCCTCGGCGAGTTCGAACTGGGTCAGGTCCACGTCGCCGTCGGCGGCCAAGCCGACGACCATGCAGCCGGCCTCTTGATAGTCCGTCAGCGTTCGCACCAGGTTGCCGGCCTGCGCCACCGGGATCCGCGCCGCGGCACCGGCGCTGGTCTTCCAGGCCGCGGCCGTCATGCCCGCGGCCCGGCGTTCGGGGATCACGACCCCATGAGCGCCGAAGGCGGCGGCACTGCGGACCGCGGCACCGAGGTTGCGGGGGTCGGTGATCTGGTCGAGCGCCACGATCAGGGGCGGTTCGCCCGCCTGTGTGGCCAGGTCGATCAGGTCGTGGGGGTGGGCGTATTCATAGGCCGGGATGCGGGCAGCCAGGCCCTGGTGCACCGCGCCGTTGGTCATTCGGTCCAACTCGCCGCGGCCCACTTCGAGCAGGCTGACGCCTCCCTCGGCGGCCAACTTGAACGCCTCGCGCAACCTGGCGTCGCGCTCGGCGCCCTCGGCGACATACAGGCCGGTGACGGGCACGCCCTCGCGCAGTGCCTCGACCACCGCGTTGCGGCCCGCGACCCACTCCGAGTCGCCACCCCCGCGCCGCTTGGGCTTGGTGGTGGAGGTCCTCGAGGTCTGCTTGGCTCGCTTGTGCGCCTGGTGGTAGGGCCGGTCCTTGGCCTTGGGCGTGGGGCCCCTGCCCTCGAGCCCGCGTCGCACCTGCCCGCCGGACCCCACGGTCGGCTTCTTGGCGCTCTTGCGGATCGAGCCCTTGCGTTGGCTGTTGCCCGCCATCAGGTCAAACTCCACTTCGGTCCGGTGGGGGTGTCCTCGATCTCGATGCCCGCAGCCTTGATGCGGTCTCGGATCTCGTCAGCGGCGGCGAAGTCCTTCGCCGCCCGCGCGTCGGCGCGCTGCTCGATGAGCCCCGCGACCAAGGTATCGACTGCGGCGGTCAACTTCGCATCGGCGCCGGCCCCCGAGGCGGGCCAGGCCGGGTCGGCCGGGTCGAGGCCGAGAATCCCGAGCATCGCGCGGACCGAGGCGGCGTTGCCACGCAGCGCGGGAGTGTCTCCCTGCGACAGCAGCTTGTTGCCCTCGCGAACGACGTCGTGGATGGCGGCCACCGCGGCCGGCGTCCCGAGATCGTCGTCCATCGCGGCGAGGAAGTCGGCGCAGGCGATCCCGCTCTCAGGCCCGTCATCTTGCGCTGCTCCGATGACCTCCGAAGCGCGCTGCAAGAAGCTCTCGATGCGGCGGAATCCTTGGGCCGCCTCGTCGAGTGCTTCGAAGCTGAACTCGACATGGCTGCGGTAGTGGGCCGCCACCATGTAGTAGCGCAACTCGATGCCGCGGACCCGCTTGAGCACCTCGGGGATCAGCAGGCTGTTGCCCAGCGACTTGCTCATCTTCTCGCCGGCCGTGGTGATCCAGGCGTTGTGCAACCAGTACGACGCGAACCGGTGCCCGGCCGCGCGGGACTGGGCCTGCTCGTTCTCGTGGTGCGGGAATCGCAGGTCGACGCCACCGCCGTGGATGTCGAAGGCAGGGCCGAGGTACTTGCCGGCCATCGCCGAGCACTCGATGTGCCAGCCCGGACGCCCCGGTCCCCACGGGCTCGGCCACGCCGCGGTCTCGGGCTCGGTCTCCTTCTTCCAGCCCTTCCACAGCGCGAAGTCCCGTGGATCGCGCTTGCCGCGGGGATCGGCGTCCTCAGCCGGCTCCATGTCGTCGAGACCCTGGTGGGTCAACTCGCCGTAGTCGGGCCAGGACCGCACGTCGAAGTAGACGTCGCCCGAGCCGTCGGCCGCGGGGTAGGCGTGGCCCCGTTCGATCAACGCGACGATGAGTTCGACGATCTCTGGGATGTGCCCGGTGGCGGCCGGTTGGTAGGTGGGGGGCAGCACGTTGATCGCCTCGAGCGCCCGGTCGAGTTCGCGACCCATCAGATAGGCGATCTCGAACCAGGGCCGCCCCTGGTCGGCCGCCTTGGCGAGGATCTTGTCGTCGATGTCGGTCACGTTGCGGATGAAGGTGACCTCGTAGCCCTGGGAGACCAACCACCGCCGCAGGACGTCGAAGTTGACCGCGGAGCGGACATGGCCCACGTGCGGCTCGGACTGGACGGTCAGCCCACAGACATAGATCCCCGCTTTGCCGGCCTCGATGGGCACGAAGTCACGCACTTCGCGGGTCTGGGTGTCATAGAGCCTCACCGGCCGAAGTGTAGTGATGCCCCCCTT
The DNA here is from genome assembly GCA_041581495.1 of Nocardioides sp. Classification (GTDB taxonomy): domain Bacteria; phylum Actinomycetota; class Actinomycetes; order Propionibacteriales; family Nocardioidaceae; genus Nocardioides. Next base: position 2,810 of record JBFIDC010000177.1, read on the forward strand.
GGCACTCGCGTATCGCGGACCGGCCATTCCTGGGACTGATGTGACCAAAGTGAATTATGGTGTGCGAGTGCGTCGCCTTCCCCCGGCTCTGCTGCTGCCCGCCGTCATCCTCGGCCTGTCCAGCGGACCCATAGGTGGCCACGTCTGGGCGTCGCCGGCCGATCCCCCCTTGGCCGCGCGACGCCCAGCAGCCTCGGCAGTCCCAGCGACCACGGCCCGGGCTGCCGAGACGCGACAGATCACGGACGCGGCCTGGGATGGGGGCAGCCAGTGGCGCACCGGACGCAAGAACGGGGTCCGGGTGCGCAAGGGCGCCCTGGTCCTGGCCAAACCCACTCGGTCTCGCCGCACGGGCGGCACCACCTACGACGTCGGGCAATGGACCTCGCCCTGGACCTCGCCCGGGTTCTCGTTGACCGAACTCATCGCCTCCTGGCAGGCAGCCACCCCGCGCAACAGTTGGATCGAGGTCCGGGTCCGCGGCCGCGTCAACGGCGTCCGGTCGAGTTGGGACATCCTGGGCCGCTGGGCAGAGACCACTCGGTGGTTCCGCCGCACTTCGGTCTCGGGCCAGGGTGACGACCTCGCCGATGTCGCTGTCGATACCTGGCGGGTGCCGGGCGCCGGCGCGGCGACCTACCAGATCCAGGTGCGCCTGATGCGGCGGGCGGGGAAGAACACGGCCTCGCCGTCGGTCGATTCCCTGCACGCGGTCGCGACGCGGCTCCCGAGTGGAACTCCCGCGACCTCCAAGCCCGGCAAGGCCGCCAAGGCCGGTGGCATCACCTTGGCCGTCCCGAAGTACTCCCAGATGATCCACACCGGCCACTCCCCCCAGTACGGTGGCGGCGGCGAGGCCTGGTGCTCACCGACCTCGACCGCGATGGTCCTCGGCTACTACGACTCCCTGCCGACCCCCGCCTCGTACGCGTGGGTGGGCAGCGGACACACCGATCCCTGGGTCGACGCCGCGGCACTGGGAACCTACGACCGCGACTACGAGGGCGCCGGCAACTGGCCCTTCAACACCGCCTACGCCGCGACCCTGACCGACGACGCGTTCGTGACGCGCCTGGCCTCCCTGCGGGCCGCCGAACGCTACCTCGCGGCGCGCATCCCGCTGGTGGTCTCGATCTCCTTCGGTCGCGGGGACCTCGACGGGGCTCCCATCAGTTCCACCGCCGGGCACCTCCTGGTCATCGTCGGCTTCACCGCCGGCGGCGACGTGGTCGTCAACGACCCCGCCTCATCCAACCGCCGCGGAGTGCGCCGCACCTACGACCGCGCCCAGTTCGAGGCAGCGTGGCTCGATGGTTCCGGCGGGCTGACGTACGTGATCCACGACGACGCCCACCCCCTGCCCTAGGCAGGGTCGGCCTCAGACGCCGTAGCCGCCGTCGACGTCGAGCTTCTGGCCCGAGATGAAGCCCGCCCGGTCCGAGGCCAGGAAGCACACGGCCTCGGCGACATCGCTGGCGGTCCCGAACCGGCGCAGCGGGATGTTGCTCCGAGTCACCGCGAGCGCCTCCTCGGAGAGTTCCCCCGAGTCCATGAGTCGCGCGGCCATCCCATCGGTGAGCATCCCCGGACCCACGCAGTTCGCGCGGACGCCGAAGCGTCCCTCTTCGGCGGCCAGACCCCGCACCATCGCCTCGAGGGCGGCCTTGGGGGCACTGGAGAGCCCGTCGCGCACGGGGAACCTGGAGGTGGCCGCCGTGCTGACCGCGACGATCGACCCCTCGGTCTCGCGCAGGAACGGCAACGCGCTCGAGGCGACGTTGAAGAACCCACCGGCGTCGGCCTGGAGTTGCTCGGTCATCTGGGCTCCCGGGATCGCCGAGAGGTGCAGCATCGGGACATCCGGCCCAGCGGCGTAGACGAGGGTGTGCAGACCGGAGAAGTCGGTGGCGACCTGCGCGACGACCTCCGCAGCACCGCCAGGGTCGGTCACGTCGAGTTCGTAGGCGGCACCGTGGACGCCCCACCCACGCACCGACTCGACCACCGCCTCGGCGGCCGAGGCTCGCGATCGATAGGTGACCGCCACATCTGAGCCACGACTGGCCAGCATCCGCGCGATGGCCAGTCCGATCCCGCCGCTGCCGCCGACGACGAGCGCGCCGCCGACCCGATCTGCGAAGTCCGTCACCATCCCCCAACTATGAACGCTGGGCGCCTCGGTGAACCTCTGGGGGTGGGTCAGCCGGCCGTGAACTCGACCGAGTGGTAGCCCGTGGCGCCGTCGGGCAGAACGTCGGCGACGGCCTCGATCTGAGCCTCCCCGTTGGCGTTGGTGGCACGGACGCGCACCAGATGATCGCCCGCCGCCACCTCGGCCGTGCCCCGCCACTGGACCCAGGTGTCCTCGTGCGGCGTCTTGGCCAACTCCGCCGGGCGCCACTGGCCGCCGTCGACCTGGAACTCCACACCCGAGATGCCCGTGTGCTGCTCGAACGCGACGCCGGCGAAGGTCACCGTGCCTGCCTGCACCTCTTCACCGAAGCGCGGCACGTCGATGCGGGAGGACATCTTGACCGGACCCTTCTCCGACCAGCCGCGCTGGGTCCAGAAGGCACTGAAGTCCGCGAACCGGGTGACCTCCATGTCGACGACCCATTTGGTGGCCGAGACGTAGCCATAGAGCCCAGGGACGATCGTGCGCACCGGGAAGCCGTGGTCGATGGGGAGCGCGTGCCCGTTCATGGCCACGGCCAGCATCGCGTTGCGGTCGTCGGTCAACGCGCTCAGCGGCGTGCCACAGTTCCATCCGTCCTCGGAGGTCTGCAGGACGGCATCGGCGCCGGGCAGCACGCCTGCCTCGGCCAGGATCGGCGCCAGTCGCACCCCGCTCCACCAGGCATTGCCGATCAACGAACCGCCCACGTCGTTGCTCACGCAACTGAGGGTGATCCAGTCCTCGGTGAACTCGCGGGCGAGCAGGTCGTCGTAGGTCAAGGTGAGTTCGCGCTCGACCATGCCGTGGATCCGCAGGGTCCACTCCGCCGGCTCGATGGCGGGCACCACGATCGCGGTGTGGATCCGATAGAAGCGGTTGTTGGGCGTCACCCAGCGGGTGATCCCCTTGACGTCGAGGGCGACGCCGGCCGGGAGAGCCGGGCGCGTGACCTTCTCAAGGCGCAGCAGTCCGCGGATCTCCTCGACGTGCCGTCGACCCCGCCCCACGACGCGGCCGAAGACCGTGAGCACGCCTGCTCCGGCGATCACCAGCCCCGCACGCATGCCGAAGGCTCGCCGGGTCTGGGAGCCGAGGTGGACCGACTCGGTCCCTTCGGACCCCTCGACACCGCCCGGCGAGTCGGATTCTGCCTCCGGCGAGTCGGGTTCGGCCTCCGGCGAGTCGGCGGCGGCGGATCGCAGCGGGTCGGTGAGCAGTGAGAGCACCAGCATCCAGGTGGCGAAGCCGACTGCGACCGGGATGACGTCGACGGCGGCCGCGCCCGGCTGGGTCGCGACGGCGACCACACCCACGGCGCTCAGCAACACATAGGCCATCGACGCAGCGATCCATCGCTCGCGCGCCAGGCGGCCGACCCACGTGAAGATCGCGACCAGGGCGAGCAGGATCCCCAGGATCAGCAGGGGTTTGTCGAGTTGACCGACGATGTCGATGAGGTACTCGGCGATCGGTCCGGGCGTGAGCCGGATGATCATCTCGGCCACCGCGACGATCGGCGACTCGCGGATGGTCAAAGCCATGGCCGCGAAGTAGCTGGTGGCGATGCCGGCTACGCCGGCAACCAATCCAGCCAGCGACCAGGCGCCCCGAAAGTTGCTCACCCCTCGATTGTCACTCACACCGTCAGATTCGGTGCTGCGGCATGATGCGGTGGGTGGAGTCGGACAATTCTTCAATCGCCCAACCTTCAGCGTGGCCGCGCGTGGGCGTGGGCACCGATGTGCACCGACTCGAAGCCGGTCGGCCCATGCATCTGGCCGGACTGTCCTGGCCCGACGAGACGCACGGTCTGGCCGGCCATTCGGACGGCGACGTGGCAGCGCACGCCGTCTGTGACGCGGTGCTCTCGGCCGCCGGACTCGGCGACCTGGGCGAACAGTTCGGTACCTCTGACCCCGCCTGGGCCGGAGCCTCGGGCGAGGCGTTGGTCGCGGAGACCGCCCGCCGGGTCCGTGCTGCGGGCTTCGAGATCGGCAATGCCGCGGTTCAGGTCGTGGGGAACCGACCCCGCCTCGGTGCGCGCCGCGCCGAGGCCCAGGCGGTGCTCTCAGCGGCGCTCGGCGCGCCAGTGACCGTCTCGGCCACCACCACCGACGGGCTCGGCCTCACCGGCCGCGACGAGGGCGTCGCCGCGATCGCCACCGCGGTCGTGGTCCACCAGCCCTGAGCGGGATCGGACTCGGACTCGGCCCCGCCGGGTCGGGACGCGAGGTCAGGCGGCGGCGCGCTTGCGGTGACCGATCA
>JBFIDC010000178.1:0-7132 GCA_041581495.1 Nocardioides sp.
CCCACCGTGCACCTGTTCGTGCACACCTACGCCGGCCCCGCCGACAACGAAGCGGGCGAGCGGATGAACCGACTCGAAGGGCACGGCCCGGTCACGGAGTCCTGGGTCCGGAGTGTTCTCGGACCGCACGCGAAGTTCAAGATTCAACCCGTCCTCGACCTCGACGGCCAGGCACCCGTGGACGCGTACGAGATCCCGGATCGACATAGACAGGCCGTGCATCTGATGACGCCGGCCGATGTCTTCCCCTTCTCATCCAGCCTGTCTCGCAAGCAACAGGTGGACCACACCACCCCGTTCGACGCCGGCGGCGCCAGCGGGATAGGGAACTACGGCCCGATGACCACCACCCACCACCGCATCAAGACCCACGGCGGCTGGGACGTGAAGCAACCCTTCCCCGGGATCTACCTCTGGCGTGACCCCCACGGTCAGACCTACCTCGTCGACCACCGGCACCCGGGCCGTCGGCCACAGCTCAAACTGCCAACGCCCGGTCCTCGGCGAGATCTACCGCCAAATGCCCACCCTCAACCTCGACCACTACGCCGCCTGAGTGGGACTTGCGGCTACCTTGTTTTATCAGCGATGAGTCTCGCGGTGCCCCTCGGTCAGTAGGCCGCGCGAGCATCGCTATCGACATCGGGAGGGATCTTGAAACTGCTTCTCACCTCCGGCGGCGTCACGAACGCCAGCATTCGCAAGGCGCTGGTCGAGTTGTTGGGGAAGCCCATCGCCGACTCCAGCGCCCTGTGCATCCCGACCGGGATGTACGGGCACCCTTGGATCGGCCCCGGGGAGGGGGCCTGGCGGTTCATCAGCGGCCAGGAATCGGAGAACCCAATGGTCGACCTGGGTTGGAGGTCGATGGGCGTGCTCGAACTCACCGCACTGCCGAGCATCGACGAGGAGCGTTGGGTGCCGCTGGTGAGGGACACCGACGTACTCCTGGTGGCAGGCGGCGACGTCCTCTACCTGTGCCACTGGATGCGGGAGTCCGGACTGGCTGACTTGCTTCCGTCGCTGAGCGAGACGGTATGGGTGGGGCTGAGCGCGGGCAGCATGGTGATGACGCCCGAGGTCGGGGACGACTTCATCCAGTGGCAGCCGCCGGGTGGTGACGTCAGCACGTTGGGCCTCGTCGACTTCTCCATCTGCCCGCACCTCGCGTCGGACGGCATGCCCGGCAACACCATGGCCGAGGCGGAGCAATGGGCCGCCAGCATCTCCGGCCCGGCGTACGCCATCGACGACCAGACGGCCATCAAGGTGGTCGATGGCACCATCGAGGTCGTGTCGGAAGGGCACTGGGAGCACTTGGCAGTGAGGCGCCCTGACGTTCAGGGATCTTGAACTGATGGCGGACCTAGCGAAAGGCCGGGGTGACCGCTGTGGGTGCCGGGCCGTAAGTTCAGCGCCGTGAGGTTTCACGGGACGTACGCGCCGCGCGGGGTCTTCGTCTGCTTCGAGGGCGGCGAGGGGTCGGGCAAGTCGACGCAGTCGCGCCTGCTCGCCGATCGGCTCGGACAACTCGGGCACGTCGTGCGGTTGACGTTCGAACCCGGCGACACCCCGGTCGGCGCCGAGATGCGCCGGATCGTGCTGTCTCCGGAGACCGGCGAACTCTCGCACCGCACCGAGGTGCTGCTCTATGCCGCCGACAAGGCCGAGCACGTCGACACCGTCGTCCTCCCGGCACTGGACCGCGGCGAGGTCGTGATCACCGACCGGTACGTCGACTCCACGCTGGCCTATCAAGGGGCGGGGCGCGCCCTGGACCCCAGCGAGGTCGAGGAGGTCGCGCGCTGGGCGACCGGCGACCTCCGACCCCATCTCACCGTGCTGCTCGACCTCGAACCACAACAGGGATTGGGCCGCTTCGAGGGACGAGACCGGATCGAGGGCGAGTCGCTGGAGTTCCATCAGCGCGTCCGCGAAGCATTCCTCGACCTGGCCTCCCACGACCCCGACCACTACCTGGTGCTCGATGCCCGCGAGGACCGCGAAGTCATCGCCGATGCGATCTTTGCTCGCGTCTCTGGGTTGCTGGAGCGAGCCACCGCGCGCGTGGAGGCGACCCCATGACCGTCTGGGACGACCTGGTCGGTCAGCACCGAGCGATCGACGCGCTGCGGACCGCGGCCGGTGGCCACGGGATGAGCCACGCCTGGCTGATCACCGGTCCGCCCGGGTCGGGACGCTCCAACGCAGCGGTCGCCTTCGCCGCGGCGCTCGAATGCGAGCAGGCCCCCGAGCACCCCGGCTGCGGCGAGTGCCAGCAATGCCGCACCACCCTGGCGGGGTCACACCCCGACGTCACCCTGACCCGCACCGAGAAGCTCTCCATCGGCGTCAAGGAGATCCGTGAACTGGTGCGCCGCTCGTCGATGTCGCCGGTCGGTTCGGGGCACCAGGTGCTCATCGTCGAGGACGCCGACCGGCTCACCGAGCAGGCCTGCAACGCCCTGCTCAAGGCGATCGAGGAGCCCACGCCGCGCACGGTGTGGATGCTGTGCGCTCCCACCGTCGAAGACGTGCTGCCCACGATCCGCTCACGCTGCCGCCTGGTCGCCCTCACCACCCCGACCGCCGAGGACGTCGCGGCGTTCCTCGTCCGCTCCGACGGCGTCGAGCCCGGGCTGGCGGCGTACGCCGCGCGAGCAAGCCAGGGCCACATCGGCCGGGCCCGGGCGCTGGCCCGCGACGAGGCCACCCGCAACCGACGCCGCGAGGTCGTGAGCTACCCCGCGCGGCTGAAGACCCTCGGCGCCTGCATGCACGCGGCCACCAACCTCGCCGCTGTCACCAAGGAGGAGGCCGACCTGATCACCGGCGAACTCGATGCGCGCGAGAAGGTCGACCTCAACTCTGCCTATGGCGTGGTCGAGCGTGGTCGCCGGCCGCGCGAATACGGTCCGGCGCTGACCGAGATGGAGAAGGCGCAGAAGACGCGGGCCAAACGACGCCATCTCGACGTGGTCGACCGTGGCCTGATGGACCTGGTCTCGGTCTATCGCGATGCCATCGCGCTCGGCACCGGGGCCGCGACGTCGCTGGTCAACGAAGAGATCCGTGGCGACATCGAGGAGGTGGCGCGGACCTCGACCCCCGAACTCAACCTGCGTCGGATCGGCTGGATCTTCGAGGCCCGCGAGCAGATGCTCGAGTTCAACGTCCCCGTTCCTTTGGCCCTGGAGGCCATGATGGTCTCGCTGAAGGTGCCCGAGGGTCGGGCGTGACCCTCTTGAGAGGCCCTGACTGATGAAGCAATCCACCGTGCGCGCGGTCGCCATCCTGGCCGCCTTGGCCATGGTCTTGACCGCGGTCGGTGTGGCGATCTCCGTCATCGCCACCAGCGGCGACTCCGACCCGGGCTCCGCCGCGAGCACGAGTCCGACCACCCAACCCACTCCCGACGCCGGCGCCACCGAGCCCCCCTCACCCGAGCTCGCCGAGTTCTACAGCCAAACGCTGAGCTGGGAGAGCTGCCGAGGCAGTTATCAGTGCGCCACCCTGACCGTTCCGGTCGACTACGCCGACCCCGCCGGCGAGACCATCGATCTCGCGCTCCTCAAGGTCGCTGCCGGTGACCCGGCGAAGCGCATCGGCTCGCTGGTGGTCAATCCCGGTGGCCCGGGCGCCCCGGGCACTTCCTATGCCGAGCAGGCCAAGCAGGTGTTCCGCTCCGCCTTGACCGACGCCTACGACATCGTCGGCTTCGATCCGCGCGGCACGGGCGATTCCGCACCCGTCGACTGCCTCAGCGATGCCGAGATGGACACCTTCCTCCAGGCCGACCCCGTCCCCGACGACACCGCCGAGGAGACCGAGACGCTCGGCCTGCTCGAGGAGTTCTGGGACGGGTGCACCACGAACTCCCCCGGTGGGGCCACCGGCGTCGTCGCCCACGTGACCACGGTCGAGGCCGCGCGCGACATGGACGTCCTGCGCGCCGCGCTGGGCGAGGCCACGATGGCCTACTTCGGCGCCTCCTACGGCACCAAGCTCGGCGCCACCTATGCCGACCTGTTCCCCGACAAGGTGGGGCGCCTGGTCCTCGACGGTGCCGTCGACGTCTCGCTCGACTCGCTCTCGCTCAGCCTGGGACAGGCCGCCGGCTTCGAGCGCGCGCTGACGGCGTACGTCGACGACTGCATCGCCGGCGGCAACTGCTTCCTCGGCGACACCACTGCCGAGGCACTCGGCACGATCTCTGGACTCCTCGACGACATCGACCGGCAGCCGCTGCCCACCAGCGACAACCGGATGCTCACCGCCGGGACGGGCTTCCTTGGTGTGATCACCCCGCTCTACAACCGCGACTACTGGTTCTTGCTCGACCAGGGCCTCGAAGAGGCCCTCGACGGTGACGGCAGCACGCTGCAACTGCTCGCCGACGCCTATGCCTCGCGCGATGCCGACGGCACCTATTCGGACAACTCCACCGAGGCGATCTATGCGATCAACTGCCTCGACGACCCGTTCGCGATCACCCGCGAGGAGGTCGATGACTACATGCCCCAGTTCTTGGAGGCATCGCCGACCTTTGGCGAGGTGTTCGCCTGGGGCATGGTCGGCTGCGACGGGATCGAGGTGGAGTCCTCCGAACCCGAACGCGACATCACGGCCGCCGGGGCGGCGCCGATCCTGGTGGTCGGCACGACGCGCGACCCGGCCACGCCCTACGAGTGGTCGGTCGCGCTGGCCGACCAACTCGACTCCGGCGTGCTGATCACCCGTGACGGTGACGGCCACACCGGCTACAACGCCGGCAACTCGTGCGTCAACGAGGCCATCGAGTCCTACCTGGTTGCCGGCACAGTGCCCACCGACGGCCTGGAGTGCTGAGCGGCTAGTTGCCGCGGAGCAGGCGACCGACGCCGAGCGCGCTGGCGCCCAAGAAGCTGCCCCACCCGAAGGCGTCGTCCCAGAGCACGATCAGGCCGTCTTCGACCCGGAAGGTCCCCCGCACCCAGAACGAGCTCCGGAACCTCCGGAAGGTGATCGTGTCGGTGCGGTCGGTCAGCACCGTGTCTCCCGACCCGGCAAGGTGATGGGTCTCGATCTCGATGCCGATCCCGCGCTTGTCCATGTCGAGCAGGGCCTTGGTCACGCGCTGGCCCTTGAGGGTGGGCAGGCCGGTGTTGCGCCACTGCACCTCAGGGTGCAGCAACTCGACAGCGGCCGGGGTGTCGTTGGCCAGGAGGCTCAGGAAGGTTCCGACGATGGATTGGTTCTGCAGTGCTTCTCTCACCGGCACAACGCTAGGGCAGAGCAGATCACATCGGTTCGGCGATGGTCTGGATCCGCTTGGTGGCCAACTCGATCATCAGTTGCGCGGCGGGCGAGAGGGTCGCACCGGCACGGTGAACGACGGCGAACATGTCATAGAGCCTGGGCTTCATCGACACCCATCCGGCGTTGGGGGCCAGTCGCGGGAGCAGTTGCTCGACCGCCCCGCGCGGGATCACCGAGTCGGCCAAGCCTCGGCCCACGAGTTCGACCGCGATCTCGATATCCTCGACCTCGATGCGGGTGGCCGGGTTGACGCCCGTCTCGTGGAGCATCTGCCGCAGCAGCGTCCTGATGGAGTCGGTGGAGCGCCAGGTGGTCTCGGGCATCACCAGTGAGGCGTTGGCCAGCCGCTTGGCGGTGATCGGCGCCGACAGCGTCTCGGGGTTGGTGCTGATGTAGACCAGTTCGTCTCGCGCCACCGGGGTCACCTGCATGCCTTCGCTCTCCACCGAGGCGATCGCGATCATGGCGGCCTCCAGCCGCCCGCGGCGCAGGTCCTCTTGGACGTCGGCGGAGTTCTGGCCGACCAACTCCACGCGTACGCCGGGGTGTCGTTCCAGGACGTCCGCCACCAGCCCCGCACCGGCATAGAGACGGGCGGTGCCGAACATGCCGAACCGGATCGTCCCCGTCTCGAAGCGGGTGACCCGGCGCGCGGCGAGCCGGGTCTCCTCGGCCGCGGCCAGCGTGCGCTCGGCGTGCGGGCGCAGTGTGTCGGCCACGGTGGTGGGCACCACGCCCCGCCCCACCCGGCGGAACAGGTTCACGCCCAGCGACTTCTCCAGGGCCCGGATCTGCTCGGAGACCGAGGGTTGGGCATAGCCCAGGTCCTCGGCGGCCCGCGTGATCGAGCCGTTCTCATAGACGCTGAGGAAGCAGGTGAGCTGATGGAGTGAGAGCACGCTCACAATCATAGGTCTTACCTTGGGCTCACATCGGAAAGTCAGGCTAGCCCTATTGCTACCGGCCAGTCAGACTAGTGGGGTCGCCCTTGGACGGCATCCGCGCCGGCCCCGACACCCGAGGAGGAGGACCCCACATGTTCGCCCACACCTGCACCGCCTGCGAGCGTCGTCAGCTCATCTTTTCGAGCCAGGTCACCTCGCTCGCCAACACCGATCACGGCATCGAACTGACCTTCACCTGCTGGTGCGGCGCCGAGCAGACGATGTTGACCGGCCGGATGGCCGAAGTCGCCGTCGCCGCCTGATCCAAACCCGAGTCTGCGCGTCGGGCACTCGCGCACGCCAACGCCCGGTCGTCTCTGACGGCCGGGCGTTCGCGACTCGGCGTCACCCCTGGCGCAGCGCAACAACGCGAGTTCGGTGCGAGCCTCCAACGTCCGTATACTTCGGCATGTTGTCCGGAGACGGGCATACGCCGCCTTAGCTCAGTTGGTAGAGCGATTCACTCGTAATGACTAGGTCGTCGGTTCGATTCCGACAGGCGGCTCCCACACCTACCCCTTCAACGCCCTCGCACCCGGCGTGGCTCGCCCCCTGCCGGCTACTCGCGATGCAGCAATGCCTCCACCACCGTCGCGTGATCCTCGGCCGTCGGTGCCTGGGGGTGAACGAAGCGCACACGCCTCAGGGTGCCGGTCCAGGCAAAGGGAGGCGTATAGAGATCGCTCACCGGGAATCCTGCATCGTGGCCCACCCGCAGGCCCCCACCGCCGATCTGGAGTCCACTGGCACCCAGCCCCTCAGGGAGTGAGCCGTCCTCGATCACCTCGCCGTCACAGGTGAGAACTCCACGTCCCCCCCGGGTGGGATCGAACCGAAACCCGACAGTTCGCACACCCGGTTCGAGCACAGTCTTCGCTTGGACGGTGAAG
>JBFIDC010000179.1:0-7127 GCA_041581495.1 Nocardioides sp.
GACTGCCGTGGTGGGGACCGCTCTCCGGATCCGCCGCGTCGCTTCGACGCCATCGACCCCGGGCATTCGGACATCCATCAAGACGACGTCGGGTCGGGCCAGTTGAGCCTCGCGCACCGCGGATTCCCCATCCGCAGCCTCGCCCACAACCTCGAACGCCTCAAGCGTCCCGAGCAGGGCCGCGAGGCCGCGCCGGACGACAGGATGATCGTCGGCGAGGAGCACGCGGATCGGCACGCTCCTACTATCGCGCTAGAAGGCTCCCGACGCCCGGGAACTAGTTCCCTGCCTCGCGAGGCTGGTCGGGAGGATCCTGGGAGTCGATGCTCTGGGGATGGGTATCGGGGTTGGTCGAGGTTGGTTCTCGTCCAACCAGTCAGCGACCACGGAGGTCAAGATGTCCAACACCACCATCACTGCTTCTCGGTCTGCGGTGTCGACCAAACAGAAGGTCGGCCTCGGTATTGCCGCGGTCTATTCGCTCACCAACATCCCCAGCTTCCTCGCCGGTAGTCCTGACCCGGGCGAGGTTGGCCCGCCTCTGGCCATCCTGGTCGTTGGAAGCATCTTGGGCGTGATCGGACTCGTGGCCGCGATCATGGCCTGGCGTGGAAGCGCGGTGGCAACGCGCGTCGCCGCTGGGGCGATCATCGTGATCACGCTGACGGGTCTGCCGGCGTTCTTCGTCGACGTGCCGATGGCGATCAAGGCGCTGGTTGGGTTCAGCGTTGTGTTGACGGTCGTCGCGGTCGTGCTGATGTTCTCCCCCGACCGGCGGCCGACGTCGGTCGTCGACTGAGCGACAGACCATGATCGCCATCGTCACGGTCCTCGCTGCTTTCCCGCTCGGCTTCTTCGTGCGGAACAGGTTGGCCGCCAACACTGCCTATGCGATCGCCTACTTGTGGGCCTTCGTCTTCCAGACGCTCTATCTCCTGCTCGACTCGCTCAACGGGGGTGCGAGCCCGGCCTTCGACGTCGGCGAGTTTCCACTTCCCTACGGTCTGGTCGCCCTATCGATCTTCATCGTCGGATTCGGGCTGGTGAACCTCGGTCATTGGGTGAAGGCGCGCTCGTCGCGCAGCGGTACCAGCGAGATGGCAAGCAGTGGGAACATCGCCGCACCCATGAAAACAGCGGGGTAGCCGGTCTGGGTGACCGCGTAGCCCGCGACCGGGGCCACCAGCGACGCGGTGAAGTACTGCGCGGTGTTCTGCAGTCCGAGCGCCCGGCCCGACCAGAACGGGCCCGCGCGTTCGGCCACCGCGGTGAACGCCAGGCCGTTGTCGGCCACCGTGATCATGGTGGCCACCACGATCAGCGGGACGGCCAACCCCAGATCGAGTCCGGCCGTGACGCCGAGCGCCAGCATGCTCGTGGCTGCCGCCCAGGTCACCCACCGCAGGGGCCGCATCCGACTGCCGACCAGATCGGAGAGCTGTCCCGCGCCGATCCGCCCGACGACGCCGGCGATCTGCGCCACCGCCACCACGCCGCCCGCTGCTGCCGGTGACCACCCGCGGTCCTGGATCAGCCAGATCAGGGCATAGGTCCACACGACGAACTGGGGGATCACCAGAAGAACAGAGACCGCGTGGATGCGCGGAAGGTAGGAGTCGGCGCGGTAGGGGTTCGGTGCGCTCGCCGGCCCCCCGGGCGGTCTCGGCGGGTCGATCACCACCAGCAGAACCACGACCGCCGCCACCGCACAGGCGAGCGCGGGGATCCACAGCGCGTCGTAGGGGCCGAAACGATGGGCGGCGACGGGAATGGTGGCCGCGGCGACGCCGACGCCGACGGGTTGGGCCGTCTGCCGGATTCCCATCGCCAGGCCACGGCGTCGCGGCGGGAACCAGCCGACGACGACACGGCCGGTGGCGGCGCCGGTGCTCGCGGCGGCGATGCCGGCGAAGAACAGCATCACCCCGAGGGTCACCGGGCGCGTCGCCTGGGTCGCGGCCAACCCCGCGATGCTGGTTGCGGTCAGACCGAGCAGCAACGCGGTGCGTTCACCTCGTCTGTCCGTCAGCAACCCCCACGCCACCAACGCCAGGGTCCCCCCGGCCATCGGGGTCGCAGCGATGACACCGGCCTGGGTCAGGCTCAGAGCCTCGGACTCGATCAGGGACGGGATCAAGAACGCCGGTGCGGCAACCATCACCGCCGCTGACGACTGGGCCAGCGTGCTTGCGGCGAGCATCAACCAACGGCGGGTGTTGCCGACGACGCTCGTCTGCTCCGTCGTTCGGCTCACCCGCAGATTCAACGCCGCGATGTCGCTCGGCCGGCGCATTTCTCGGAGGTTGGTCTGTGAGGTTGGCAACCCACGCGGTCGGCAGGGGCACTGCGGCCATCGCGCCAAACCGATGCGCGTGGTCCGGTCCGGCTGAGACCATGTCGTCTCGATGACTTCGGACGACGTGATGGATGAGGCCCTCGCCGGACTGCTGTCCGGCGATGAGTCCGCGTTCCGCACGGTCTATCGGGCCGTGCACCCGCCGTTGCTGCGCTACCTCTCGGTGCTTGTCGGACCGGTCGACGCCGAAGACGTGGCCTCGGAGGCCTGGGCGCAGGCCATCCGCGACATCGACCGATTCGTGGGAGATGCCGACGGGTTTCGCGCCTGGATCACCACCATCGGCCGGCACCGCGCCCTGGATCACCTACGCCGAGAGCGCAGGCGCCCCACCGTCGATCTCGCACTTCTCGACGCCGACGAGTCACTCCCCGACGCCACCGACCTCGTCGCGCGGGTGCTCGAGGAGGAGTCGACGCAGGCTGCCGTGGCGCTGATTGCCGCTCTGCCCAAGGACCAGGCCGAGGCGGTCATGCTGCGCGCCGTACTCGGCTTCGATGTCGGGACCGCCGCGCGGATTCTGGGCAAGCGACCCGGGGCGGTGCGTTCGGCCGCCCACCGGGGGCTCAAGACGCTGGCCGGGCGCCTGGGCCAGACCGGCGTGTTGCAGACCGTGATGGCGACGTGGCTGTGCGCGCTGGTCCAGACCACTCGGGGCGCGGGTGTGACACCGCGGGTCGGTGCGGCGCTGAGGAAGTGAGATGAGGATCCAACGCAAGCGTCAACTGACGCGTGAGACGGCCGACCGGCTCCTGAGTGGTGCCGGTGAGGGCGATCTCGGACGTGTCCTGGGCGCCGCCAGAGCGCCGGCGTCTGATGCGGAGTTGGTCGGTGAGGACTCCACGTTGTGGTTGCTCCAAGCATCGCGTCTCGCACCTGTCACCCAAGCGAAAGAGGTCGCCATGCCGATCAGTCCACTACGCCGGATCACAGCGATGAAGGCGGCGATCGTCACCGCGCTCGCCCTGGTCTTCGCCTCATCGGGCATTGCCCTGGCCGCCACCGACCACCTCCCGTGGCAGGCCTCGGAGCGGGCGGTCCAGGCGCAGGATCAGAAGTCGGCTGCGAACACGTCCGAGGACTCGGACCCCGATGAAGTCGTCGAGGACGGCGACGGCGAGACCGGAGAGGGCGAGGGTGACGACGAGGTCACCGGCGACGGTGAGAGCACCACTCCCGATGACGAGGACTCCGAGGACTCCGAGGAGCCCATCGAGGACTCCACCCCGGGATCCGCTGCGATCCACGGCGTCAAGGGCCTGTGCCGTGCCTACTCGGCCGGCATGAAGTCCGAGCACGGCAAGGCACTGAGCAGTTCGGCCTTCCAGGCGCTGATCGCCGCCGCCGGTGGCGAGGAGTTCGTCGACGACTACTGCGCCGCCGTGCTTGCCGCTGCCGCTGAGGGCAAGGGCAAGCCCGAGGGCAAGGGCAAGCCGGACAACGCCGGCAAGTCCGAGGGCAAGGGCAAGCCCGAGAACGCCGGCAAGCCGGAGGGCAAGGGCAAGCCGGACAACGCCGGCAAGCCGGAGGGCAAGGGCAAGCCTGAGAACGCCGGCAAGTCCGGAGGCAAGGGCAAGCCGGAGAACGCCGGCAAGTCCGGAGGCAAGGGCAAGTCCGCTTCGAACTAGGCCCCACCACAGTCAGCCAAAGCCCCGGTACCGAGCATCGCTCGGTACCGGGGCTTCGCTTTGCTAGAAGACTCGGCGGGTGTTGCCGCCCACCGGCACCAGGTTGAGGACCAACCCGACAACCAACAAGATGGCGCCGACCGTGGTGAGTACTGGAATGCTGGCCAACAGGCCAACGATGAGCAGAATCAGGCCAAGAGTGACCATAGGTGGTGCACCTCCTCAGGTTCACAGTCACTGTGCCCCGGAGGTGGGCGGCCCAAACATTGTTTCTGATCCACCAGGAGGTCAGCGGTGTCGCACCCTGTGATGTTCGACGACGACGACCCGGTCCTGGCCCGCGTCAAGGGCATCGCCCTGGCCCTGCCCGGTACCGACTGGAAGGTCTCGCATGGTCGGCCGGCGTTCTTCACCCGCAAGGTCTTTGCCTATTACGGCGGATCGGAGAAGGTCGACGGTGAGTGGATCCGTCACGAGCAATGCGTGATGGTGCTGCTCGATCCGAGCGAGCGCGAGGCGCTGCTCGATGAGGAGCGGGTCTTCGTCCCGGCCTACCTCGGGCCATCGGGCTGGGTCGGCGTCGACCTCCCCGAAGACGTGGATTGGGCCGAGGTGACCGAGCTCATCGATGCGTCGTACCGGCTGACCGCCGGCGCCCGACTGGTCGCCGAACTCGACGCGGCCACCGGGTCCTGAGTCGGCCCGTCAGAGGTCGCCGCTATCGGTGGCGCCGAGGAGTCGAGCCGAGATCTCGCCGTGGCGGACCAGGAAGCGCTTCTCGTCCAGCCGCTTGCGGCGCAACCACGCGGTGACCTCGTCGTTGCATTTGCTCGCGTTGCAGGAACCGCAGGCGGGGACCACGTTGCCGAGTGTGTAGCGGCCGCCCCGTGAGATGGCCAGCACGCAGTCCCGTTGAAGTGCCCGGTCATCGCATTGGCAGTAGGCGCAGCCTCCCCACTCCTCTTGCAGCGCCTCCCACTGGGCATCGGTGAGGTCGTTGAGGGCCGCGCTCACCCGGCGCCGGCGTCGCCGGGCGACGCGGGCGCGGCGCGTGGAGGTGCCGTGAGTCGGAGGTCGAGCCACGGGTCCAGTGTCCACGACGAACGCGGCTCGACCCGGGAGATCAACCCAGCGCTGTGATGGCCTCGTGGATCGCCAGGGTGCGCTTGGCCGACTCCACGTGGAGGTTCTCGACCATCCGGCCGTTGTAGGTCACCACGCCCGAGCCCTGACCGGCCTCGAAGGCGGCGATGAGCCCACGAGCGTCGTCCACGGCCTGCTCGGAGGGGGCGAAGGCGGTGTTGGCCCCCTCGACCTGGCCCGGGTGGATCAGCGTCTTGCCGTCGAATCCCATCTGACGGCCCTGCTCGCACTCGGCCAGGTAGCCCTCGGTGTTCTTCACGTCGTTGTAGACGCCGTCGAGGATCGCGATGCCGGCGGCGCGGGCACCGAGCAGCGCGGTGTGCAGGCTCGGCAGGATCGGTGCCCGGCCGGGCACGTGCTCGGCGTAGAGCTCTTTGACCAGGTCGTTGGTGCCCATCACCAGGCAGGTGAGCCGCTCGGAGGCCCGGGCGATGCTCAACACGTCGAGGATCGCGATCGGGGTCTCGATCATCGCCCAGAGTTTGGTGTGGTCCGGCGCCCCGGCCTTCTCCAGCGCATCGATCAACTGGCCGACCTCGGCGGCGCTGTTGACCTTGGGGACGACGACGGCGGCCGGTCCGGCTGCCGCGGCGGCGGCCATGTCGGCCTCGTGCCACTGCGTGCCGATCCCGTTGGCCCGGATGGTCACGGTGCGGCGGCCGTACTCGCCGCTGGCCGCGGCGGCGCAGGCCGCCTCGCGTGCGGCGGGCTTCGCCTCGGGTGCGACGGCGTCCTCGAGGTCGAGGATGAGTCCGTCGCAGGCGATGGCCTTGGCCTTCTCCAGCGCCCGTTCGTTGGAGCTGGGCATGTAGAGCACCGAGCGCAGGGGAGTGAACTCGCTCATGTCAGACCGTCTCGATCGCGTCGTAGGCGGCCTTGAGTTCGGGGTCGATGGCGGCCAGTTGTTCGGCCAGTTCGACCATCACCAGGCACTGCTTGAGCGAGGCGTCGTCCTCCATCTTGCCGTTGATCATCACCGCGCCGGTGCCGTCGCCCATGGCCTCCTTGACCATGCGCGCGTGCGCGACGTCCTCGACGCTGGGGCTGAAGACCCGGTTGGCGATCGCGATCTGCTTGGGGTGCAGGCTCCAGGTGCCGACGCAGCCCAGCAGGAACGCGTTGCGGAACTGGTCCTCGCAGGCCACCACGTCGGCGATGTCGCCGAACGGGCCGTAGTAGGGATAGATCCCGTGCATGGCGCAGGCATCGACCATCCGGGCGATCGTGTAGTGCCACAGGTCCTGCTGGTAGGTCGTCCGTGCGGCGTTGATGTCGGCTTCGTCGCTGCTCGCCGGGTCCTGGCGCACCAGGTACCCGGGGTGGCCGCCGCCGACACGGGTGGTCTTCATCCGTCGGTCCGCGGCCAGGTCGGCCGGACCGAGGGAGAGGCCCTGCATGCGGGGGCTGGCGCCGCAGATCTCCTCGACGTTGGCCACACCGCGGGCGGTCTCGAGGATGGCGTGAACCAGGATCGGCCGGGTCAGACCGGCGGCCGCCTCGAGTTGGGCCAGGATCCGGTCGACGTAGTGGATGTCTTCGGCGCCCTGGACCTTCGGCACCATGATCACGTCGAGCTTGTCGCCGATCTCGGTGACCAGCGTGGTGAGGTCGTCGAGGACCCACGGGCTGTCGAGCGAGTTGATCCGGGTCCAGAGCTGGGTGGGCCCGAAGTCGGTGTCCTTGGCGATCTGGACCAGGCCGGCGCGCGCGGCTTCCTTGTTGTCGGCCTTGACGGCGTCCTCCAGGTTGCCGAGGAGCACGTCCACGGTCCCGACCATGGCCGGGATCTTGGCCGCCATCTTGGCGTTGCTGGGGTCGAAGAAGTGGATCGCCCGACTGGGGCGGGCCGGGATCTCTCGCAGGGGCTCGGGGGCGCCGACCGCCAGGGGCCGGAAGAAGTCTTTGGCGCTTCGTGACATGGGCGCGAAACTAGCAGCGCGTGCTGGGGGAGCGTTATGACGGATCTGACAGTGGGTGAGTTTCACCGGGTACCCGGTGAA
>JBFIDC010000180.1:0-7119 GCA_041581495.1 Nocardioides sp.
GACGGCGGCCGGCCGCCGTACGACCTCTATCTGCGTGCGCTGGCCAGTGGTGCCTTCGCCGAGGTCGAGGCGTTGGGGTCGATGCGAGTGCTAGAGCGGACGGCCGGTCAACCCGGTGAGGCTGTCGGCTGAGGGGCAGCCACACTCGAGCGCCAGCTCGGTGAAGTGCGGCGCGAGCGAAGTGCCACGCATGATCCCCGAACCCGCTGTGCTGTGCCCGGCGACCTCTCCGAGCGCGTCAGCCGCCAAGATGACAGCCGCCGCCGTGTAGGTCGTGTACTCCACCGGCCAGAAGACGTCGCGGGGCTCGTCGGTCTGATCCCCGCCTGCACGGTGATCGTCATAGACCCAGCCGGTCCAGTACTTGCCGTCTTCGGCGCGCAGGTGCTGCATGTCGTCGAGCAGTCGCAAGGCCCGCCGGTGATCGCCCAGCGCGTCGAGTGCCATCGCCAGTTCACAGGTTTCGGCCCCGGTCACCCACGGGTTGGTGTCGACGCAGTGGATGCCCAGCCCGGGCACGACGAATTCGTTCCAGCGGGTCTCGAGCAGAGCCAGGCCGGCCTCGCCGCGCACTGCACCGCCGAGCACCGGGTAGTACCAGTCCATGGAGTAGGTCGACTTGTCCATGAACAGGTCGCGGTGCTCGCGCAGAGCGTGTCCGAGCCGTCCGCCGGTCAGTTCCCACTCGGGTTGGGGGTCATCGAGCAGGTCGGCGAGCGCCACCCCTGCGCGCAAGGACTGGTAGATGCTGGAGGAGCCGGCCAGCAATGCGCCGTCCGGGGAGGGGCGGTGCGGGCGACCGTCCAACCACTCCTCGCACCACGCGATCCCGCCGAAGGGGAGTTGGAGGCCCACCACCCAATCGAGAGCGGTGCGAACCGAGGGCCACAGTTGGCGGACGAAGTCGAGATCGCGGCGCACCAGCCAGTGATGCCACAACCCCACCGCGAGGTAGGCCGACATGTTGACCTCGCCCCGCGGGTCCTCCACCTCACCGGCCACGATCTTCATGGGGAAGGAGCCGTTGTCGTGCTGCATCGTGGGCACCCACAACAGCGCCTTCTCGGCCGCCTCGACCTGACCGCCGACCAGCATCGCCATGGCGGCCTCGACGTGGTTCCAGATGTCGGCGTGTTCGCCGACGGTCCACGGGATGCCGCCCTGCGGTTCCTGCATGGCGGCGATCGAGGCCGCGCTCTCGGCGATCTGCGAGGCGGTCAGGATGCCGTCGACATAGGGCAGCTGTGCCTGGGTCACGCGACGCCTTCCGAAGTCTCTTCCGGCTTGCGGAAGTACAAGACCACGCTCTTGCCGATCATCGGGTCGAGGACCTTGCCGGCGACCCGGAGAGTCTTGGGCTGCTTCATGATCTCCCAGACCAGGAGCTTGTGATACGCCTTGGCGAGCGGGTGATCGTCGTTGTTGACGCCCACCGCGCACTTGATCCACCAGTACGGCGCGTGCAGGCCGTGGGCATAGCTCTTGCCCTCGAAGATCATCGCGTCACCCGGCGTGCCGTCGTTGAACCGGCCCGCCTTGGTGACCTTGTCGATCAGTTCGTGGTCGGTGTAGATCCGGATGTGCCCGCCCTCGGCGTTGTGGTAGTCGTCGGAGAGCTTCCAGTTGATGACCTCGGGCAGCCAGCGGGGCACCGAGATGGCCATCGTGCCGCCGGGGCGCAGCACCCGCACCAGTTCACTGATCGCGGCGACGTCGGCGTGGATGTGCTCGAGCACCTCGGCGGCGACGATCCGGTCGAACTCACCGTCGGCGAACGGCAGTTGCAGCGCGTCACCCTGCTTGATGTCGGCCTCGGCTCCCTCGGGCACCTCGCCGGCCTGGCGCATCGCGTGGAACAGGTCACTGACGCCGGACAACTCGTCGGCGTCCATGTCGAAGGCGATCACGTCGGCGCCACGGCGATACATCTCGAAGGCGTGCCGGCCTCCCCCGCAGCCCATGTCGAGCACCCGGTCACCGGGCTGGAGTTCGAGTCGCTCGAAGTCAACGGTCAGCAATGTTCCCCCTGGGGGTCGAGCCTGTCGAGGCTGGTGTGTCCTGATCGCTGTTGAAATCGGCGATCACTTTCTCGTACGCCGCTGCCACAGTCGCCGCGACCGCGCGCCAACTGAACAGCTCGTCCACTCGCTTGCGGCCGGCCGCGCCGAGCCGGGCCCGGCGCTCCGGGTCGTCCAACAGACTGGCGATCGCCTTGGTGAGCTCGCCGACGTCGCCGGGAGTGACCAACTCCGCGCACTCCCCGTCGGGGCCCACGACCTCGGGGATCGCTCCGGCTCGACTGACGATCAGCGGCGTCGCGCATGCCATCAGTTCGGCGGTGGGCAGCGAGAAGCCTTCGTACAGCGAAGGCACACAGGCAATCTCGGCCGAGCCCATCAACGTGACGAGTTCGGCGTCGCTGACGCCGTGGACGAACTTGACCGAGTCCTTGATCGAGAGTTTGTCGATCAACTTCTCGGTCTTGCCGCCCGGCTTCGGCGTCGTGACCAGGAGCAGTTCGAGGTCGCGCTCGGTGCGCAGTTTCGCGAACGCCTCGAGCAGCGTCGCGATGCCCTTCATGGGGGCGTCGGCGCTGGCCATCGCGAGGATCCGCCCGGGCACCCGAGGCTCGGTGGGCGGCTGGAAGCCGTCGTCGACACCCAGCAGCAGCACCTGCATGCGCGCCGGGTCGACCCCGAAGTCCTTGGCGATGTCACGCTTGGAGGCCTCGGACGGCGTCAGGATGAACCGCGCCTGCCGAGCGACCTTCTTCTGCATCCGCAAGAACCCGTACCAGCGGCTCAGGGTGAACTTGCGCCACGGGTTCTTGGTCGACTGCAGGTCGATGCGCCGGTCGAAGGTGATCGGGTGGTGGATCGTGGTGAGGAGCGGCAGACCCATCTTCTCGATCTCGAGCACGCCGTAGCCCAAGACCTGGTTGTCGTGGGCCACGTCGAAGTCCGCGACTCGCTCCCGCAGGAGACGAGCCACCCGCGAACTGAAGGTCTTGGGTTCGGGGAAGCCGGCCACACACATGGTGGCGAACTCCTCGATGTCGATCCGATCGCGGAACTCACGCACGTGTGGGACCCGGAACGGGTCTGGCTCACGGTAGAGATCCAGGCTCGGAACCTTGGTCAGAGCCACCCCGGGATCGAGTTCTGGGTATGGCTGGCCGCTGAAGACCTCGACCGTGTGACCCAACGCAACCAACTCGCGACTGAGGTGTCGCAAGTAGATTCCCTGGCCTCCACAGTGTGGCTTGGAGCGGTACGACAGCATCGCTATCCGCATCGACGCGGTCTCCCCTCAATGGCATCCGAAGAGCGCCGGATACACAACGCGCCGCGCCGGACAAACTGGAACGTGTTCCTATTATGGCCCAGGCGTTGATAACCTGACCAACGACCCAACGCGTAACACCTCGCATTGGTTCCCCGTCGGTGTCGCTGATGCTGTCGTCGGGTGGACTCGGCAGCCGACAATACATACAGGGGGCAGTAGTGAGCAGCACAGCCTCGGCCAAAGCCATTCCCGTGGAGGACCTCGGGTCTGCCGCGCAACGAGACCGCCGCAAGCGGATCATCGACGCCACCATCTCGCTGGCGGCCCAGGGCGGCTTCGACGCCGTCCAGATGCGCAGCGTGGCCGAGCAGGCAGATGTCGCGCTCGGCACCCTCTATCGCTACTTCCCCTCCAAGATCCACTTGCTGGTCTCGGCGCTGGGACGCGAGTTCGAACGCGCCGAGGCTGCCCTCGCCGACAGCCCCATCCCGGGCGAGACAGCCTCCGAGCGAGTGATCTATGTGCTGCGCGCGACCACCCGTGGTCTTCAGGGCAACCCGCACCTGACCGAAGCCCTGACCCGCGCCTTCATGTTCGCCGACTCGTCGGTGGCCACCGAGATCCACGCGGTCGGGATGCAGTTGTCCTCCATCTTGACCAAGGCGATGCACCCCGAGCGCACCGACGTCACCGAGGACGACGTGGCCGTGGCCCGCGTGATCGGTGATGTCTGGTTGTCCTCGCTGGTCTCGTGGGTGACTGGGCGTGCTACCGCCACTGAGACCGCCGCCCACATGGAGCGCGCAGTCCGCATGCTCCTGCGCGACTGACCGCACTGACGTCCCGACTGGCACGGATCCCGACTCAGCGCCGCACCGAGTCGGCGGTGGACCCGCCCAGCGCGATCGGATCGAGACCCAGTTTGCGGTGGTCCCACGACCGCACCCGGTCCACGTCGAGACGCACGGCCACCCGGTTGTGGGCCATCAACTCGACGAAGGGCTTGAGTTCGTCGGTGTAGGGGGCGTTGTAGCGCTCGAAGATGTTGACGCACACGTCCCAGACCACTGCCTCGTCCTCGACGACGACCGCGTTCCCCTCCATGGCCACGCCGCGGAGTTGGTCATAGGTGTCGCCGGCCTCGACCAGGAAACTCATCGACGGATCGCGGCGCAGGTTGGCGACCTTCTGGGACTTCGCCTTGGTCTCGATCCACACCTGGCCGTCGAGCCAGGCGTACCACATGGCAACGAGGTGGACCTTGCCCGAGGGGCCGATGGTGGCAACGGTGCTCGAGCGCTGCTGGGTCAGGAACTGCGAGATCTCGTCATCGGTCATGACGATCTGTGCGCGTTGGTTTGCCATGACCTGCCCCGCTCAGCCGCCGAACGCGTGGGTGGCGGTGACGCCACCATCGATCGCGATCTCGGCGCCGTTGATGTAGGAGGATTCCTCGCTGCCCAAGAACACATACAGCGGCGCGACGTCCTCGGGGTGCCCGACTCGGCGCAGCGGGATCTTGGATGCGCCGTACTCCATGGCGATGTCGCCGCCGTGGACGCGGGTCATCGGAGTGTCGATCATCCCGGGGTGCACCGAGTTGACTCGGATGTTGTATCGGCCGAGTTCGTGAGAAGCGCCCTTGGTCATTCCCCGGATCGCGAACTTGGTGGCGCCGTAGGCCACCGTGTTGGCCATGCCACCGAGCCCTTCGGTCGATGAGGCGTTGATGATCGCCCCGCCGCCGTTGCCCTTCATGGTGGGGACCACGGACTGCATCCCGAGCCAGCAACCGAGTTGGTTGACGCGGAAGAGCAGTTCGACGTCCTCGATCGGCATGTCCTCAACCGAGCCGAACCGCAGGATTCCGGCGTTGTTGGCCAAGATGCTGACCGGGCCGAAGCGCTGGTTGGTGTCCTCGACCAGGGACGTCCAGGCGGCCGGATCGCTGACGTCGTGGTGGGCGAAGTGGGCGTCGGCGCCGAGTTCGTCGGCCAGTGCCTGCCCCTCGTCCTTGGCGACGTCGGCGATGACGACCTTGGCGCCCTCCGCCACATAGGCCCGACTGATTCCAGCGCCCTGACCCATGGCGCCACCGGTGATGATGGCGACCTTGCCTGCGAGCCTGTCCATGAGTAGCCCTCTCAGACCTGAAGTTGCATGACCGAGTCGGCCGCGAAGCCGATGGCGGGATCGCGGTCCTCGAAGAAGCCACCGACCTGCTTGTCGAGGTCCTCGAGGTTCCAAACCGTGCCGGAGGCGTCGAAACGCTGCTCGACGACCGGGGCCGCGATCAGCGCCACCATGCCGCCATAGACGACGAAGACCTGACCGGTGATGCGGTCGGCGGCGGGCGAGGCGAGGTAGGCCACCAGGGGCGCCACGTGCTCGGGCGAGTACGGGTCGACCTCCATGCCGGAGGTGTCTTCACCGAAGACCTGAGCGGTCATGGCGGTGCGAGCGCGCGGGCAGATGGCGTTGGCGCGGACGCCCGCCTTGCCCAGACCACGGGCCGCCGAGAGCGTCAGTGCGGTGATGCCGGCCTTGGCCGCGGCATAGTTGGCCTGCCCCGGCGAACCGCCCAAGAACGCCTCGGAAGCGGTGTTGATGAGCCGGCCATAGACCGGGGCGTCGGACTCCTTGGACTTGGTCCGCCAGTAGGACGCCGCGTTGCGGGAGAGCAGGAAGTGCCCTCGCAGGTGCACGCGGATGACGTCGTCCCACTCCTGATCGGAGAGGTTGAACAGCATCCGGTCGCGGGTCATCCCGGCGTTGTTGACCACGATGTCGAGGGAACCGAAGCCGTCGACTGCTGCGGCCACCATGGCGTCAGCGGTGGCTCGCTCCCCCACGTCGCCTTCGACGATCTTGACCTCGGCGCCACGAGAGCGGATCTCTTCCGCAGCCTCGTTGGCAGCACCGGGTAGGTCGTTGAGCACGATGCGGGCGCCGGCGTCAGCCAGGGCCAGCGCTTCGGCGCGCCCCAGTCCTGCCCCAGCCCCGGTGACGACGGCGACCAAGCCGTCCAGGCTCAGGTCCTGTGTTGCCATCGGCTCAGTCCTCGAGCGAGATCGCCGCGCGCGGGCAGGCAGCCACTGCACGCTTGACGTTCTCGATGTTCTCGTCGGTGGTGTGCTCGGTCTTCAACTGGAGGAAGTCATCATCATCCAGTTCGAATACTTCGGGTGCCATGGCCTCGCAGAGCGCGTTGGACTCGCAGAGGTCGAAGTCGACCTTGATCTTCATTCCGTGCCTCAATCTTCGGAGTGCCGAGAAACTGGAACATGTTCTAGTTCTGCCGCAGGTTATCAGGTTGCTGAACGCTCAGACAGTTTCCCGCGGCAGACAAACCAGATCAGGTCACCTGACGCTCGATACTCCGTGACACATGTACTTCGTACCGCCGAGGGGACGCCAGGCGCCAGCCTTGAGTTGCAGGAACCGGTTGCAGTCCCCGACGTGCTTGGTGCCGATGTGCTGGGGTGAATGCATGCCGTGATTCGTCCAGTTGTCCACCTTCGAGATCGCCTTGACCAACGTCGTGCGGTTGAGATCACCGCCGAGCGCGGTGGCCAGTTCGACGAACAGGCGCGCTGCCGACCAGCCGTAGACCCCGAAGAAGTCGGGCTCGGCGCCCGGCTTGATCTGTTGAAGCCAGTCGACATACAACTTCAGTTCCTTGTTGCTCGCGGCCTCGGCAAAGGGTGTGATGGAGACGAACGTGATGGTGTCCTCGACCGCGGATCCGCCGGTCTTGATGTAGCCGGTGTTGTAGACGGTGGGATCAATCATGTACACGTCGGGCTTGTAACTCTGCTGCTGCATCGCCTGAGC
>JBFIDC010000181.1:0-7065 GCA_041581495.1 Nocardioides sp.
GGTCGACGGCACGGTGGCAGTCGACCGCGTCTACAAGTACGAGAGCCTCACCGAGGCGGTGGCGTGGATGGCCGCCAAGCTCGACGTCTCACCACCCACGCTTCCGCACACCAACCGCTCACCGCAGCGCGACGCCGTGATTCCGCCGAGTCTGCGTTCGCGCCTCGAGGAGTTCTTCGCCTTGGAGAAGCGGGTCCACGAAGACGGTCTCTGAGCCGTGTGACGCGGCATACAGGGCGAAGTTGTAGCGCCGTGTGTAACTCAGAGTTACATTTGCGCCATGTCGTTGCTCCCCAACCTTCGCCCGGGCGGACGCCACGGCGTCGCGTCCACTGAGACTCGAGATCCGATCGGCTACCTGGTGGCCGGCCTGAGCCGGCTTGCGCAGGCTGATGTTCTCGACCGCCTCAAGATCCGCAAGCAGGCCGAGCAGACGGTCTTCACCGTCACCAGCGGCGGCTTCAAGGCCGTCACGAAGGCGAATCGACAGTTCTCGCGCCGCGGTTCGAGCTCCAAGCAGGGCCTCCGGGCGCCGGGGGTGAGCGCACCAGGCACCTTCGACCTCACGCCGACCGAAGACGAGCAGATGCTCGTCGACGTCGTCTCGGAGTTCGCCACCGAGGTGGTGCGCCCCGCCGCTGCGGCAGCCAACGAGGCCTGTGCTGCCCCCACCGACCTGTTGGAAGCCAGCCTGGAGATCGGACTGCCCATCTTGGGTGTGCCCGAAGCCCTCGGCGGAGTCTCCGAGGAACGTTCCGCGATGGCCGGCACCCTGGTCGCCGAGGCCCTGGCCAAAGGCGACATGGGGTTGGCGATCGCCGCACTGGCCTCGGGCTCGGTCGCCACGGCGATCGGCCTGTGGGGGACCGACGAACAGCAGCAGACCTACCTGCCGGCGTTCACCGGGGAGGCCAAGGGCGAAGCCGTACCGGCCGCTGCCTTGGCCCTGACCGAGCCCACGGTGCTCTTCGACGTGCTGGCGCCGGCCGCCACCGCGACCAGGACCGACGAAGGGTTCACCCTGCGCGGCATCAAGTCCGGTGTGGCACGCGGCGCCGAGGCCGAGTTGTTCGTCGTCGGAGCACTGCTCGAGGGTCAGCCCACGCTGTTCCTCCTGGAGTCCTCGACCCCGGGGTTGACGGTGGAAGCGGACCCCTCCATGGGGTTGCGGGCGGCCTCGTTGACCACGCTTCGCATGGAGGACGCACTCGTCCCCTCGACAGCGGTCCTCGGCAGCACCGACGGTGAGACCTACCGCGAGTGCGTGCGCCTGTCACGGCTGGCCTGGTGTGCCTTGGCCGTGGGCACCGGCCAGGCGGTGCTCGACTACGTCACCCCGTACGTCAAGGAACGCCAAGCCTTCGGTGAGCCGATCGCTCACCGTCAGTCGGTCGCCTTCATGGTCGCCGACATGGCCATCGAACTGCAGGCCATGCGACTGCTGACCTACAAGGCGGCCGCGCGTGCCGCTGCGGGCAAGGACTTCGCCCAGCAGGTCGCCCTGGCGCGCAACCTGTGCGCCGAGAAGGGCATGCGGATCGGTCTCGACGGCGTGCAACTGCTGGGCGGGCACGGATTCGTGAAGGAACACCCCGTCGAGCGCTGGTACCGCGACCTCAGAGCGGTCGGAATCATGGAAGGTGTGGTCCTCGTATGAGCATCTGGCTCGATGACCCCAAGAAGTTCCGGGCACTGACCGGACAGGCCCACCAGGTCGCGATGAACATGTTGCGCCCGATCTCTCGCACCTACGACCGGGCCGAGCACGAGTACCCCAAGGAACTCGACATGCTCGCGGCGATGATCGACGGGTTGGCCGACTCCGGAGCCAGCGAGGGCGCCGGGGCGGCCGGAGTCCGACGCGACGACTCCGAGCAGGACGCCTCGATCAAGAACGGCGCCAACCTGGCCTCGGTGCTCTCGATCGCCGAGATGTGCTGGGGCGATGTCGGACTCCTGCTCTCGATGCCGCGCCAGGGATTGGGCAACTCGGCCATCGCCTCGGTCGCCGACGACGAGCAACTCAAGCGCTTCGATGGGGTCTGGGCCGGCATGGCCATCA
This sequence comes from Nocardioides sp., assembly GCA_041581495.1. Lineage (GTDB taxonomy): Bacteria > Actinomycetota > Actinomycetes > Propionibacteriales > Nocardioidaceae > Nocardioides. Next base: position 2,063 of record JBFIDC010000181.1, read on the forward strand.
CCGAACCCGGCATGGGTTCGGACTCCGCCAACATCTCCACGACCGCGGTTCTGGATGGCGACGAGTACGTTATCAACGGCGAGAAGATCTTCGTCACCTCCGGTGACCGTGCCGACCACATCGTCGTGTGGGCCACGCTCGACCGGGAGCAGGGCCGCGCCGCGATCAAGTCCTTCGTGGTGGCCAAGGGGACTCCCGGCATGCGCGTGGAGCGACTCGAGCACAAGCTCGGCATTCGCGCCTCCGACACGGCCACGATCATGTTCGACAACTGCCGCGTCCCCAAAGAGAACCTCCTCGGTTCTCCCGTGGTCGACACCAAGCAGGGGTTCGCCGGGGCGATGGCGACCTTCGACAACACCCGTCCGCTGGTCGCCTCGATGGCGATCGGATGCGCCACCGCTGCCTTGGACCTGACTCGCGAACTGCTGGCCGGTGCCGGGGTCGAGGTCGACTACGACCGGCCCGGCTTGGTGCAGTGCGCTGCGGCGGCGAAGTTCCTCCAGATGGAGGCGGACCTCGAGGGTGCCCGACTGTTGATGCTGCAGGCCGCCTGGATGGCCGACAACCGCCAGCCCAACTCGTTGGAGGCCTCGATGGCCAAGGCGAAGGCCGGCCGGGTGGGCTCGGACATCACGTTGAGCTGTGTCGAGCTGTGCGGCTCGATCGGCTACAGCGAGTCGGAACTGCTGGAGAAGTGGGCGCGCGACTCCAAGATCCTCGACATCTTCGAAGGCACCCAGCAGATCCAGCAACTCATCGTCGCGCGGCGAGTCCTGGGGCTCTCGAGCAGCGAACTGAAGTAGTCCGCACCCCGGCTGTGCCGTGGTGCCGCGTCAGGGTTTGGCGCGGCTCACGGGCAGTTTGGCGCCGGGGACCGACGTCGGCTTCGGCCGGGCCGGTGGCTGCTTGGCGCGCGGCCGCGCCGAGGCGACGTTGGGGGCCACGCTGGCGGGTGTCGGCCCGGCGGGCTTGGGCTTGGATGGTGTCGATGTGGCGCGCTTGGTTGACGGAGCCGCGTCGGGGTTGCGCACCACGGTCGGGGCGAACGTCGTCGTGTGCGGTCGCTCGGCCCGGTCGCGGTTCGGCATTCGCGAGGCGATCTGGCCGAAGACGCCGACAACGACGGGTCGGGCCACTGCCACGGCACCGGACAGCGTTGCTTGGAGCCTGGTGGACAGGTCTGTGATTCGAGAGACGAGCATCACGATGGGTCCTTCCTGATCGGCCGGTGCTGCCGAGTCAACCAGCCGAGTCAAGGCGGCCCCGTTCGCGTCAGGTCAGCACAGCGACGCAGCCGCCGAGGGGTGGGCGATCAGGTGGCGCGGGATCGGCCACCCTCGCGCACGGAAGGCCTCGTCGATCGCGGCCGCGACCACGAGTCGTCGCCGCGTGGGAACCAACGCGACGGTGGAACCGCCGAAGCCTCCGCCGGTCATCCGCGCGCCGGTCGCACCCGCGTCCAGTGCCACATCGACGGCGAGGTCGAGTTCGGCGCAGGAGATCTCGAAGTCGTCACGCATCGAGGCGTGCGAGGCCGCGAAGATCGGACCGAGCGCCAGGAGTTCACTGGACCGGATCGCGCGGACGCACGCCCGCACCCGTTCGATCTCAGAGACCACATGGCGCGCTCGCCTGCGCAGGACCGCGTCGTTGAGCAGGTCGACGTCATGGGCGGCGGCCCGACGCAGCGAGTCGACGCCCAGTGCTCTCGCGGCGGCCTCGCATTCGCTGCGCCGGTCGCCGTAGCCACCGTCGACGAGTGCATGTGCGACCCGGGTGTCGGTGACGAGAAGGCAATGATCCTCGAGGTCCAGCGGCACCGGCGTGGCGCGGTCGGGACCAGGGGGAACCTCGAAGTCGATGAGCAGTGCACACCCGGCGCGGGCCAGCATGGACGCGTACTGATCCATGCCACCTGTGGGAGCACCCACGATCTGGGTTTCAGCCCGGATCGCCACCTCGGCCAACTGCTCGCGGTCGCTGTCGGGCATCTCGCCCTTCAGGAGTCCCACGATTCCAACAGCGACCGCACACTCCAATGCTGCGGAACTCGACAGGCCTGCTCCGAGCGGCACCTGGCCGTCGATATAGAGGTCCACTCCCGGCAGCGTCCAACCGGCTTCGCGCAGGGCCCACAGGACACCGGCCCCGTAGGCACCCCAGCCCTCGAGCCGACCCGGACCGAGGTGGTCCAGCCTGCCGTCCCAGGAGTCGGGTTGCTGCTCGCTCACCATCCGGATCGCCTGGTCGGAGCGTCGCGCGAGTGCGACGTACGTCGAGTGCGGCAGGGCGAGCGGCAGGACCAGCCCAGCGTTGTAGTCGGTGTGTTCACCGATGAGGTTCACGCGTCCGGGTGCACGGGCCACCACCTCGGCTGCTCGGCCGAACCGCTCCTCGAATCTCGACCGGACCCGGTCGGCTAGGGCCTCCGGTTCTCCGGCATCGGCGAGTTCCACCAGGTCAACCTAGACTCGTTCGATGTGCGCTTCCTCGACGATCAGGCCCCGTCCCACGAGCTGACCTACGACGACGTCTTCATGGTCCCCAGGCACTCCAGCGTGGGCAGCCGTTACGACGTCGACCTGGCCACCGCCGACGGCACCGGCGCCACGATTCCGATCGTGGTCTCCAACATGACGGCCATCGCGGGCAAGCGGATGGCAGAGACGGTGGCTCGCCGCGGTGGGCTGGTGGTGATCCCGCAAGACATCCCGATCCCGGTGGTGGCCGACGTCGTGCGTTGGGTGAAGACGCGGCACCTGGTCATCGACACGGCGATCGAACTGACGCCCACCCAGACCGTGGCCGAGGCGCTCGCTCTCTTGCCCAAACGGGCGCACGAGGCGGCGGTGGTGGTCGCTGACGGGGTGCCGCTGGGTGTGCTCAACGCCTCGGACTGTGCCGACGTCGACCGGTTCGCCCAGGTCCGCGACGTGATGCGTCCCGCCGATGTGGTCATCTCCGCCGACAGCGACCCGCGCGCAGCCTTCGATGCGATCGATTCAGCCCGGGCGCCGCTGGCGGTGGCAGTCGACGACACCGGTGCGCTCGTCGGGCTCCTGACCCGCACCGGCGCGCTGCGAGCGACGCTCTACACCCCCGCCGTCGACGCCAACGGGGGGCTCCGGCTCGCCGCGGCCGTCGGGGTCAATGGCGACGTGGCCGACAAGGCCGCCCGGCTTCTCGACGCCGGAGCCGACTGTCTGGTCGTCGACACGGCCCATGGCCATCAGGACCGGATGCTCGAGGCACTTGCCGCGGTGCGGCGTTTGGACCCCGCAGTGCCGGTCGTGGCAGGCAACGTGGTCTCCGCCGAAGGGACGCGGGCGCTGATCGAGGCGGGTGCCGACATCGTCAAGGTGGGCGTCGGGCCGGGGGCGATGTGCACCACGCGCATGATGACCGGCGTTGGACGCCCACAGTTCTCGGCGGTCCTCGAGTGCGCCACCGCAGCGTCCGAGATGGGCGGGCACGTGTGGGCCGACGGGGGAGTGCGGCATCCCCGCGACGTTGCCCTGGCGCTGGCAGCCGGTGCGTCCTCGGTGATGGTGGGCTCCTGGTTCGCCGGCACCCACGAGTCGCCGGGGGACCTGTTGCAGGACTCCCAGGGCCGGTCCTACAAGGTCTCGTTCGGGATGGCCTCGGCGCGCGCGGTGGCCAATCGGACCGCGGACGAATCAGGCTACGAACGGGCCAAGAAGGGCTTGTACGAAGAGGGGATCTCCTCCTCGCGGATGTATCTGGACCCGACGCGGCCCGGGGTCGAGGACCTCATCGACTCGATCTGCTCCGGCGTGCGTTCGGCGTGCACCTACGCGGGCGCCGACGACCTCGCGAGCCTGCGCGAACGAGCCGTGATCGGCGTTCAGTCGGCGTCCGGCTACAACGAGGGGCGACCTCTCGCGGCCTCCTGGACCTGAACCGGCACCGCGCCGGGTCAGCGACCGGACCCAGATCTACTCCCGCGAACTGCGAGCGGTCCGTCCGCGCACGATCCCGACGAACCTCTGGATGCGCGGGTCTTCGTCGTCCACCCGCCAGGCCAGCCCCACGGTCGTCGGAGGCAGGTCGGTGACCGGCCGGTAGGTCACGTCCTTGCGGGCGTGGAGTCGAGCCACCGACATCGGCACCTGCAGCACCCCGGCGCCGGACGCGACCATCGAGACCGCGTCGGAGATGCCGAACCGCCGCCAGTCCACGAACTCCTCCTCGGCGAGGTCGCCCATGGTGACCTCGTCGACGACTGTTGCGTCGTGCTCGATCCCCATGACGACCACGGGGAGTTCCTCATAGAGCGGGATCAGGTGAAGGCCGTCACGCTCGACGGGGAGCCGGACCAGCGCCATGGACAACGATCCGGTGCGGAGCTCATCGAGTTGGACCTCTTCGAAGACAGGCACCAGTTCGAGGCGTTCGCGTTCTCGCTCTCGCCAAGCGCGCGCCCATTTGTCGGGCGTAGCGCCGGTGACGAATCCGACTCGGAAGGTCATGGGGTCACAGTAGGCAACTGCGAGCCTGGCACTTCACCAGCCGCAACAGCGTCCTGCGGAGGTCTCGGACCACCTCGCGCTCAGTGGGCGACATCGTGCGCAGCGACTGCCAGCCGCCCACCAGGAGGTTGGTCATCTCGTAGGGGTCGGCGCGCAGGTCGTAGAGCTCCTCGTGGCGGCTGTTGGTGTACTGCACCAGCTTCCACCGCTTGGTCACCAAGGCGTTGAAGTCGGAGAGCCGGGCGTGGCGTGCGCTCTCGACCTGGGTCTCGGGGAACTCCTCGATCCCGGACAGCGCCTGCTTCTCCAGGGGGATCAACCCCCGACTCAGCAGCAGGCTGTCCCGCGGCAGGGAGGTCTGCTCGCCGGTGAGCAGGGGCAGCAGCGACAGGCCGTCGACCCAGTCCGGAATCGGTGTCCCGCTCATGTCCGCGATCGTCGGGGCCAGATCGACGTTGCCGGTCAGGGTGCTGATGTCGGTGCCCGGCTCGATCCCCGGACCCCGGATCA